>JACCTF010000303.1 GCA_013812565.1 Pyrinomonadaceae bacterium
CCGCACTTCCCGGCGGCATGATCTCGCCGGGGGCTACGGCTCGGTTCATTGAATATGCGGCTAACAACTTGGTGATCGAGACCGAAGCTGCAACAGCCGCGGTGCTGGTGGTCAGCGAGATGAACTATCCTGGGTGGAGGGCGACGGTTGACGGCGCGCCGACGCCGATACATGCGACGAACTATCTGCTGAGGGGCGTGGTCATACCAGCGGGACGCCACCGCATAGAGATGCGTTACACGGCACCAGCCGCCCGCGACGGAGCAGTAATCTCCGTCCTCACGCTGCTTGTGATTGGCGGCATCGCGCTACACGCACGACGCACGGCCATCGGCTAGTGCTTCATCGCTGTAGAGATGTACCTACGTGACGAGTTGTGATGTGCGTCTTCTCCCTCCGGCCCAAAATAGTAATGTGACGAAGACGAGGAAAGAAACAACACTCACCACGGCACCGCGGTAGAAGCTTGTCGGGACGAATTCGAGCCGCACCACATGACCTCCGGCGGGCACCATCACGCCGCGAAGGGCGACGTTCGTTTGAAACAGATGGGTGGGCGTGCCGTCAATCGTCGCTCGCCATCCCGGATAGTAAACATCACTTAAGACGAGAAACGACGGCGAGAGGGAAGAAGTATGCACTTCCATTTCGCTGCCCTCCACCCGCACCACCTGCGCGCTGGCTGCCGGGTCAACGTTTGGCGCTTTGAAGACGAGCGGTTCTTCGATGAGAGCCGTCTGCGATGAATCGTAAGCGCGCCCATCCGGCATCCGCGACGACCGCACGGCAGCCAACGCTTCTTCTTCCGTCACGCGCGCCACTTCGGGCACCAACCAAGCGCGGGGCATCGCGCGCAAATTCTCATACACGCTTGTGTCGCCGATGTCTTCGACATGACGCCACCTGGCGGCATCCGCGAGCGATCCTGTAACGGGGCTGACGGGAAGCGACTGCCTCGCCTGTTCGTTGATCAAACTCATGCGCTTGATGGCAATTGACCCGGCCGGGCCTGTCCATCGAAGTTCAACTTTCCGAACGTCCATCCCGTCATTCAAAGATAGGTTTGCAACAAACTCATGCCCTTCGCACGGGCCGGTTTCACGGCTCACCGGGTAGCTTCTAAACACGGGTGCTCGCCCGTGCCGCACAACGCGGCGAACGTCGCCGCAATCGTAGGCCCATTCGGAAGTGTCTCGTCCGGCAAGCAGGCTCTCGGTATGAACCACGCCGTTAACGTCGGTCACTGTAAGGCGCGCGACCTCTCTGCCGTCCGGCACCTCTGCCGAACAAGCCAGGGCGCTAACAATCCCGATGGCCGTTGCCGTAAAGTTGTTTGGGAGATCAAGCGTGATTGAATCGGGTTGTGGCGCGCCGCAGCCCGCGCCGAGCGAGACGCCCCAGTCATCCGTGTACCAAGTGGTCCCACGCTCGTCAGGTTTGGATGGAGGTTGAGCTTCATTTCGTGGCAGAAAGATGTAACGGATTGCCATCAGGTTCAAGGCCTGATTGTTCGGCAGTCTCCACGAACTGTCTACGCTGCCGTGCGGAGCCAGCGATAACATTCGGCTCACGCGCGACAAGATGAACGGCCCGTATCCGCTCGCGCTTGGAACATTCCACAGTCGGGACAAGTTCGGAATTATTTCGTTTACCTTCCCGAGACTGCCGCGAACCGGCAACATGCGTTGATGATGCGTATCAAGGATGTCTTTGTAGCGGCTGGCGAAAGTCGGCGGAGACAGCAGCTCTTTCTGCGCCGATTTGTCGCGCCATTCGCCGAACCAACTGAAGCTGGCAAGGTCTAGCACCAAGATCAATAGCAGCAACGCGCTTCTCGCATAAGAGTTCGGAGAGCGGTGCCAGTACATGAGGATGGCGGCTGTTGTCAGAAGAACTGCGATGGGTACGCCGATCGCCGGATTAGTCCAGGGAAGAAGTTTTAGATCATTGATCCCTCTGCCCGCCGCAAGTTCATGCAGGCGATCAGACATGAGGTAATCGGCAACGAGACAAACAAGAAAAAATCCGGCGACAATCAGGATTGATCTCTGGAGCAATCTTTTTGTCACGGGCGCTCGTTTGATGGCCGCGACACCTAATCCTGATAACACGCTGATGGCGAATGCCATTTCGATGAAGTGGCGCGAGGGCGCGCGGAAGCGGTTGATGGCGGGCAGTCGATAGGTGAGCGCAGCGAGCGGCGTTGCGTCACCTAATGTCAACACGAACGCCAACACCGCAACGACTGACCAAAAGAATGTCACACGTCTTTTAGTCCACGCGACAACTCCGATGATTGCCAGCATGATCGGCAGCAAGCCGACGTAAGCAGTGGGTTCTCCCGGTCCCCAACCACCTATGGGGGCGGGCCATGCGCCAAAATAAGGTTGACCATAAAAAGATTCCGGTGCGCCGCCGAAGAGCAGCGGCAGCAAAAGCGTCGGCACTTGTCTGACGG
>JACCTF010000306.1 GCA_013812565.1 Pyrinomonadaceae bacterium
TCTTAGTATCTTGATCGTTGCGCATCCTTCTGATGTACAAACCTTACGCAAACCGTCAAACTTTCGTTTCAACAAGCCTCCCTTTTGTGAACAGGTAATGCCATGATGCTATGAGGAAGACTGGCGCTAAAGCTCGCGCGTTTGTGGCTGTAATGAGGGGCGGGGGATGTTGTAAAAGATAATGGGGCCATTTTGGAGCACGCTTCTCGACAGACAACGTTCACTTGACTACTTGCACGTGGATCGAGATGTTTGCGGCAAGCGTTCGAACGTAGTAGCCATTTAGGCCGGGCGCTGAGTGGCAACCGTTTACCAAAGCGATTCTAAATGTCACCCCCAGTTTTTTCAACTCCTTTAACGAAGATACAGAGCCGCGCACCCTGCCGTTTGACAAAACACCCGCCGGGCAACTCAGCCACGCGCCCTCCGCGTCCGCTTCTCAGCAAAGCCTCAATCCCCAACAGGTGAACGCGCTCTACGCGCTGTAGATGGCCGCGGGCGTTTGCGATCCACCGCCGCAAAGCGCGTCGCCGCACCGCTGCGGGCTCATGCGCTAGCAGATCAGCGCGCAGTGGTGGCGCGCCCGCGCTTCCAGATTGTTGCTCGCTTGCTCTATCCAAGAGTTCGGTGGCTTGCAGTTCAAGAGTTGTTCCATCTTCGCGCAGCAGTTCGGCCGTGCGCGCGAGCATTTCCACCGCACGCGGATTAAAAGTTTTGAGCAGCGGGATCAGTTCGTGGCGCACGCGAACGCGCATGAATTTACGGTCTGTATTCATCTCGTCAATACGCACAGCGATTCCGCGCCGCTCGCAATACTCCTGGGTCTCCGCACGCCGCGCCCACCGAAGCAATGGTCGAATGAGCATCGCTTGCGACTTTGCTTCCAGCGTACGCACCGGTTCCATGCCACCGAGTCCTTCAGCGCTGCTGCCGCGCAGCAAGCGCAGCAACACGGTTTCCGCTTGATCGTCGAGCGTGTGACCAAGCAGTACGAAGCGTGCTTCACGCTCGCGTGCGACTTCAGACAGAAAGCGGTAACGTGCGCGTCTTGCGGCTTGCTCCAGATTGTCCTTGCACGCGGCGGCATGCGCTTCCACATCCACGCGAACCGTCACTGCCTCACATCCAAGCTGCGCCACTTTTTCGGCAACCCACTCGGCATCTTCCCTGCTCCTTGTTCCGCGCAAACCGTGATCGAGATGCGCGACCGTAATAGAGTGGGCGAGCCGTTGAGTTTTTACTAATTCATCAAACGCAAGCAACAACGCTATTGAATCAGCGCCGCCTGATACGGCGATGATTACATGCGCGTCGGCTTGTGGTAGTTCGAACCGCTGCCACTCGGCGAACAAGCGGTGCGCGAAATCACTTACACGCGGCCTCGCGCATGCGGTGCGATGTCTCAAGCTCTCCTCTGCAATATCCATTGGTTTGATTGTCAAACTTGTGATCGAAAGCCGTCAATCCCCGCTTACTGTGATGGTGCGATGAAGGGTAAAACGCGAAGTCTTGCTGAGCATGGCGCTTAACAAGCGTGCAATTAATCGGCAGGTAAAGTGAAGCGAGGCCGCTTCCTTGTGTAGAAAGCAACCTCGCTTGATAACCGCTTTCACGTGCGATTAAGCGAAAGAATTTACTTGTTATGCAACTCCGCGAAGTGAAGGAAGAACCAGTAAGTCACTCCTATCCACACTAAAAGATTAAGCCCTGACAGCATCAACCCGGTTCTCGCCGTCTGAGGGTTTCGCGCTTCAGCCATCGCTTCACGGCTGCGGTTCTGATACATCAAGTAGTAAATCAAGACGCCCATCGACACCCACACGAACAAACGAATTGAGGTGTCAATCAATCTTTCAAAATCGGATTTATCCGTGAACGCAAACTGGTAAATGGTTAACGCAACCGCCGTCAGAATCGCGATCATCGGCGAAATTGGAGCTTTGGAAGTTACCGGGTCGGCATCCGCCGAAGCGTAATTGTCCGACGTGTTGCTGATGCCGCCCGCCAGATTGCTGTGCATGTAGCTGTAAGCAAAATAGACGACCAAGCCGAGCGACATCCAGACGATCAAGCGTAGCCATGTATCAAGCGGCAAACCATTCATCAGGTATGCGCTCGCGGCGGCGGCGGCAACCGGGATAAACGGCGAAAACGGCACTCTGAACGGACGATGCAGATTCGGGTTTGTGTAGCGCAAAACCAGTACGCCGGTTGAGACGATAACGAAGGCGAACAAGGTCCCGATTGACACTAGTTGGCCCAGGATACTGACGTTGACCAAGCCCGCCATCACCGCGACGATCGTTCCGGTGATAATCGTCGTGATGTGCGGCGTGCGATATTTCGGGTGAACTTTCGCCGCCCACGCGGGCAGCAAACCGTCTTTGCCCATCGAATAGAAGACGCGCGGCTGTCCCATCACCATCACGACCATCGTCGAGCTTAAACCCAGAACCGCGCCGACGTTGATGATCATTGGGAACGCGTTGAAGATTGCGCCGAACGGAGTTCCCTGCGCTTTCTGAAGCGCAGAGTCAATCGCCACGCCGATGGGCGCGGGAACATTGAGCTGCGTGTAGGAAACCAACCCGACCATCACCGCTGCGACTAAAACATAAAGCACCGTACAAATCAGCAGCGAGCCGATGATTCCTCGCGGCATGTCGCGTTGCGGATTTTTGGCTTCCTGCGCGGCAGTAGAAACCGCGTCGAATCCGACGTAAGCGAAAAAGATCACTGCCGCGCCGGTCAGGATGCCGCTGTAACCGAAGACGCCGGGTGCTTGCTCTTGCGGGATGAATGGCGTGAAGTTCGCCATGTTGACGTAGCCGATACCCGCGACGATGAACAGCACGACGACCGCAATCTTCACGATAACGATAGCCGAATTGAAGTTAGCCGATTCTTTGATTCCCTTGACGAGCAACGCCGTGACGGCGATGGCGATTAAGAATGCCGGAAGGTTGAAGTAGGAGGTTTCCGTCGGCAAACCGGAGAGTCCGGCTTGCGCCATCGCTCCCTCCAGGCTGGCATTCAAAGTGTTCCACCCCGCCGGAATGCTGAACGGCTGTCCGTCAACCGTCACGCGGCTTAATTGATTCACCGCCTCCGGACTTAGATTGACGAATTGCGTTCCCGGTGCCGCGCTGAAGTTGATTGGAAAAGTAATTCCGAGACTGTTAAGTAGTCGAACCACGTAACCAGACCACCCGACGGCGACGGTCGCCGCGCCGAAAGCGTATTCGAGAATTAAATCCCAGCCGATGGTCCAAGCGATAAACTCGCCGAGCGTCGCATAGCCGTAGGCGTAAGCAGAACCGGCTATCGGAACGCTCGAAGCAAATTCCGAATAGCACAGCGCGGCTAAGGCGCTGACGACTCCGGCGAGAATCATCGAAAGCACAACGGCGGGCCCCGCGTGCTTCGCCGCCGCCTGCCCGGTCAAAACGAAGATACCCGTGCCGATAATCGCGCCGACACCGAGCATCGTCAGTGCAGTCGCGCCCAAGCTGCGTTTTAGAGTATGTTCGCCTTGCTCACTGGCTTCGGCGATGATTTTATCAATTGGCTTAGTCGCAAATAACGACATCAGAACCTCCTAGAGTTTCGAGTCAATCAGATTATTGCTAATCGGCCGTCAGGTCTTACGTTTTATCCCTCGCCCGCCAAAAGAAATATACGGGGAAACCGGTCAAAACGATTAGCAGACCGGGCCATGTTGTCTGTGTTTTGTAAACCAGCAAGACAAGCATAATCACTGTTGCCGCAACGATGTAGAGCGCCGGGATCAGCGGGTAGCCGAACGCTCTGTAAGGACGCTCGGCGTCGGGTCGCTTGCGTCGCAGCACGAACAACCCGCCGATGGTCAGTACGTAAAAGATCAACACGGAGAAGACGACGTAATCAAGCAGGTTGCTATAGAGATTGCCGTACTGCTCAAACCCTGTCACGGAATCAACGAGCGGTGCGCCCGTGGTTGCATCGCGCAGTCTGGTTCTGGGCAGCACAAGCAGCGAAGCCCATACGCATTGCAGCAACAATCCCATTGCCGGCACACGTTTATCATTGAGCCTCGCGGTGGAGCGAAAGAAAAGTCCGTCACGCGCCATCGCATAGTAAACGCGCGCTCCGGCGAGGACCAATCCGTTGTTACAACCGAAGGTCGAGATGATGATGGCAACCGCCATCAAAGTTGCGCCGACCGGGCCGAAGATCGCCTGCAAAACGGCGGTCGCGACACGGTCATCTCGATCCGGCGTGGTCTGAATCTGTTCAAGCGGCAGCGTCACCAAATAAGCGACGTTCGCCAGCACGTAGAGCGTGATGACCAGAATAGTTCCGGCGGCGAGTGAAAGCGGGATGTTGCGTTGCGGATTTTTAACCTCGCCTGCCGTAAACGTGATGTTGTTCCACGCATCAGCCGAGAAGAGCGAACCGACCTGCGCCACACAAAACGCGATGAAAAGTCCGTACGCGCCGTATGCGGCTGAGACAGTGGGCACAAAAGCAAAATCCGGATTGATGGGTGTGACACCGCGTGGCGTCCATAAGTCGCCGAAGTTCGCCGCAATCGCTTGAGCGTTGTAGCCGAGAGTGATGCCGAGCAAAATCAGTGCAATTAGCGACAGCGTTTTGGCTGATGTGAAAACATTTTGGATCAGCTTACCAAGTCGCAGCCCGCGTGTATTAATAAATGTCAAAAGCACAATCAACAGTATTGCAACGAGTTGTTGTGTCGATAAACTGAGCGCATAGTTAGTTGAAATGTTAACCGGGCCGATGATCCAAGTCGTTGGCGAAATGGGCGGGACGAGCACACCCAAGAAGCGTGCAAAGCCGACGGCCACGGCAGCGATTGTTCCGGTTTGGATCACAAGGAACAATGTCCAGCCGTAAAGGAAACCCCATAGCGGTGAGTACGATTCGCGCAGATAGACATATTGCCCGCCTGCCTTCGGCATCATCGCTGCCAACTCGCCGTAGGAGAGCGCCGCGGCAATGGTCATAAGTCCTGTTACGACCCAGACCATAATCAGCCATCCGGCCGAACCGACCTGACGGGCGATATCAGCCGAGACGATAAAGATGCCGGACCCGATCATCGACCCGGCGACAATCATTGTTGAATCTAATAAACCCAACCCGCGAACAAAGCCCGTAGTCTTGTCTTCAACTCCATTGGCCGCTTCCGCCATAATTCTCCTTTGGCTGCTTTCGGGTCAGTGATCAGATATTTATGTCGGAACCTAAATCCCAACCTGCATCAATGTAGCTCAATTTTTGAACGTTATCTGAATCAAAGGAATCTACAGAAAATCAGCAGAAGTGCTTACGTTCGAGCGCGCATTTATCATGCATCAACTTCGATGAGTTTAGGTACATCCACGCTTTCAGGGTGTTGATGCCATCCGAATGCTCAGCATAATAGCGGCCATTTACTCGCACAAGCAACTTTTGCCACAAGGCAATAAAACAGAGGTGCGCATTATACTTGCGGGATGTGATGTGTCGAGTCTGTTTGTAAGTCTTCAACATTCATGCTGGCAACAGGTTCCCCGAGTATGCTTTGTACTCACAAAAATGAAAACAAACGTAAGAGTGCGGCACACTGCTTGCCACATCTTCACACAACGGGGTCTTTCGAAGATCGAAACAATACACCTAGCATTCTACGAGTGTTACAAACGGCTAGGTGATAAAGCCTGACGGCTGAGAGCATTTGTCTTCCACTTATGTGGTGTAGCTGATGTCAGGTGCTGGCGAGTTTCAAATCACAATAATCAAGCGAAAGGAAAACAACAATGGCAGATATTAATGATAGACGTGATGATAGCGTAGGCGAAGAGGTATCAGCATTTGGACAACGCGCTAAGGGTGCAGTCAAAGATGCAGCTGGAGCGGTCACTGGTGATCGTAGTTTAGAGCGCGAGGGTGAGAGCGAGAATGCCATGGGTCGCGCACGACAATCATCAAACAATGTACTTGACGAATCCGATAGCGTACGCGGGGCTACGGTCGGCGGCTCGTCCGCGAGAACTGCTACAGGCACGAGCGGCGGCACAATGGTCACTGGATTGTTTAGAGACAGAGATAGTGCAGAACGAGCTTATAGCTCGCTCTCGAGCCGAGGCTATTCGAAAGAAGACATCAGCTTGATGATGTCCGATGAAGCACGCGGCAAGTATTTTCCAGGAGACCAGGGTGACAGTGAGCTTGGCAATAAGGCGTTGGAGGGTGCGGGCGTTGGATCGGCCATCGGCGGCACCATCGGCGCGGTCCTTGCCGGCATTGCTGCTATTGGTACAAACGTGTTGCTTCCGGGCGTCGGCTTAATCGTTGCTGGACCGTTGCTAGCAGGGTTGGCCGGAGCCGGGGCCGGTGGGTTAACCGGCGGACTGCTTGGCGCTTTAGTTGGTTCGGGCATTCCGGAAGACCGTGCTAAAGCATACGAGTCAGGCATCAAGGAAGGCGGCATGTTGATGGGAGTCAAAGCGCGCAATCCAGAAGATGCTGAGTATTTCGAGCGAGAGTTTAAAAACTACCGCGGCGAAAATGTATACCGCTAACGGTTGATCTAGAGTTTTCAACAGAAACGGGGAGCTTGACAACAAAGCTCCCCGTTTCTGTTTATGTCCAGTAGTGTTTGGCAGAGGGGATGTATTAGGATTGGCTAATCGCTTTGCGCACTGCGTAGGTGATGTCTGCATCGCTTTGGATTTAAGGAAATGAAGAAGTTAGAGAACAAACCGGAGGGTTTCGCGCCGCCGCTCGGCGATATGCCTGCAACTGATTTTCGGCGTTACGGTCACGAGATAGTTGATTGGATCAGCGATTATCTCGAACGCAGTGCAGACCGCCCCGTACTTGCGCCTGTCAGTCCCGGCGATTTCCGGCTCCAGATTCCTGCCGCACCACCTTCAAAAGGCGAAGCGATGGATGAGATTCTTGCAGACATCGACCGCCTCATCGTGCCCGCGCTAACTCACTGGAACCATCCGGCCTTCTTTGCCTATTTTTCAATTTCCGCGTCGGCCCCCGGTATTTTCGGCGAACTGTTGTGCGCTGCCTTCAACGTTAACCAAATGCTTTGGCGCACTTCGCCCGCAGCCACCGAACTCGAAGAGGTCGCGCTTGCGTGGCTTGGTCAAATGATGGGTTTGCCTGCAGAGTTCGCCGGCATCATCTACGACACGGCCTCTGTATCAACCATGCATGCGCTTGCCGCGGCGCGCGAACAACTTAATCTGCAAATTCGCGAAGACGGCATGAGCGGACGAGCGAACTTACCGTTGCTTCGCGTGTATGCTTCCGAGCAAGCCCATTCGTCAATCGAAAAAGCAGTTATCACACTCGGCTTAGGCCAGCGTGCGCTTCGCAAAATACCCACGAGCGCAGATTACAGCATGAATGTCGCAGCTCTTATCCAAGCAGTTGAAGAAGACCGGCGAGAGGGCGTGCTTCCCTTCTGCGTCGTTGCCACTGTCGGTACCACTTCAACAACGAGTATTGATCCCGTGCCAGCCATCGCTGATGTTTGTGTGCAGCACAATCTCTGGCTTCACGTTGATGCTGCGTATGCCGGCTCAGCCGCTATTGTTCCCGAGATGCGCTCTGTGCTTGATGGTTGCGACCGAGCAGATTCTTTGGTGACGAACCCACATAAGTGGCTTTTCACGCCGCTCGACATCTCTTTGCTTTACTGTCGCCGGATGGATGTTTTGCGACGCGCGTTCTCGCTGGTACCCGAATATCTACGGACGGATGAGGCTGACACAGTGCGCAATCAGATGGACTATGGCGTTCAACTCGGACGACGCTTTCGCGCGCTCAAGCTGTGGATGGTTGTGCGCTACTTCGGCCACGAAGGTCTCGCCGAACGTATCCGCGAGCACTGCCGCTTGGCACGTCTTTTCGCCGGATGGGTTGAAGAATCACCGAACTGGGAATTACTTGCGCCGGTTCCGTTCAGCCTTGTGTGCTTTCGTGCTTGCCCGACGGTTGAGAAAGAGAGCGAGGAAACGCGCCGTGTCCGCCTTAACAAACTTAATGAACAGATTATGCAAGGCGTCAACCAAACGGGGGAAGCTTTTCTTTCCCATACAAGTCTTGATGGCGTGTTCACGCTGCGCTTAGCTATCGGCAATATACGCACGACTGAAGCGCACACACAACGAACGTGGCATGTCTTGAATGAACAGTTCAAGCGTTTGTCTGAACTCGGTTTGAAGATGACACCAGATGCCAACCTGACCCACTCGATTTCTGCGCATGTAGAGCTCCCATGAGTCGCCGCCTGCCCGCTCTCGCTTATGGCACACAGAATCCGCGCCACTAACAAGAGAAACGCTCAACCGATTTAACTAATTCTTGAAGCAGAGAGGAATTTAAGAAAGATGCTGACGCATATTGTTGCTTGGAAGTATCGTGCTGAGGTAGATGAAGTGATGCGCGAAGAACATGTAATGCGGCTCAATCGCCTTGCCTCTGTTATTCCCGAAGTCGAGAGTCTGGGCGTCGGTTTCGACACGCTTCACCTTGCGCGCTCTTACGACACGGGGCTTGTCGCCGTTTTTCGAGACCGTGCGGCACTTGACGCTTATACAAATCATCCCGAGCATATCAGCGTCGCTGATTACGGGCGCGGCATCAGCGAGCATATTGTCTCGGTTGACTTCGAGGACGAGAGTTAACCGGCGGCAGTCGCTACTCGCGCGGGAGAGATACAGCGGTATGCATCT
>JACCTF010000311.1 GCA_013812565.1 Pyrinomonadaceae bacterium
CATGGCGGCGGCAAACAGCTCTCCGAACTCGCCTCGAAGATGGGCGTGCAGCAGACGATCATCAACGGACGGCGCGTCACGGACGATGCCACGCTCGACATGGCGAAGATGATTTTTGCCGGAAAGATCAACACAGACATTCTCGCCGCGTTGCGTAATCGCGGCACACAAGCGGTCGGGTTGTCGGGCGTTGACGGCGGCATCGTGCACGCCGTCCAGCGTGCGTCCAAAGAGGTTTTGAACCGGGCGACGGGTGAGCGCGAACAGGTGGACTGGGGCCACGTCGGCGACGTGGTTGAAATCAACGCCCGCCTGCTGCACGTGCTGCTTGATCAAGATTACCTGCCCGTAGTTTCATCGCTCGGTGCTGACACTGAAGGCCGCGTCTTCAATATCAACGCCGACACCATTGCCGCCGAAGTCGCCGTGAGTTTGCAAGCCGAGAAGCTGATTATCTTGAGCGACGTGGAAGGAATCTACCTGCGTCCCGGCGAGCCGGAGACAAAGCTGTCCAGGTTGACGGCAGATGAGGCTGAAGGTTTGATACGCGATCAGGTTGCGACCGGCGGCATGATTCCGAAGCTGCAAAACATCATCGAACTATTGCGGCGCGGAGTTCGCAGCGCGCACATCATCAACGGCGCACTGCGCAACATGCTGCTCGCTGAGATATTCACCGACGAAGGCACCGGCACGATGATCGTCGCATAGAGTATCAATGCCCAGTACCCTTTATATTAAGCGACTTGAGATTAAGCGACTTGATTAGCGGCGGTTAGAAAAGAAGAACCATCTTCTATTTCAAATGACCGTGCAGAAACTGTGTCGTGCGCGTCCATGCAAGTTTTGCGGCGTCGGGCTTGTAGAACGGGCGTGTGTAGGCCAGAAAGCCGTGATCCGCGCCCTCATAAAGAAAGACTTCCACAGGCGTCCCTTGCGCTTTCAGCATCTTCTCCAACTTCTGAGTTTCAGTCATCGCCACCGCTTTGTCAGCCGTTCCATGATGAACCTGCACAGGTATTTTCAATCGTGTGATCTCCTTTTCTTTCATCGGAGCAGGATGAAAGGGGACGACCGCATCTACCTCGCGTGAGCGCGCTCCGAACAACATCGCCAGGCGCCCTCCCATACAAAATCCGACGACCCCCATCCCGCCGGGACTTACGTAGGGCTGGGTGCGCAAGTAACTGACTCCTGCCTGAATGTCGTCCAGTATGTCCAATTCGGTGTGATCGGCTAGGAACTTTTTATATGCCTCGTTGTTGCTGGGAGTGGTGTCCGGCAGAGGGTGGAACACATTGGGGGCAAGTCCGACGAAGCCTGCAAGTGCCAGTGACGCGCAGGTATTCGGGATATACTCCTCTGAAATCTTGTTGCCTGCGATGATAAGCACAGCCGGATAAAGGCCGTCTAACTTCGGGCGGGCTAGGTATCCGTCTATGGTCTCTACGCCATTGTGCTTGAAGACTGTCCTGCCGTGCTGGATTTTGGGATTATCCAGCACACGCGTCTCCGGTTGTTTGGCTTGTGCGCTCGCCTCTCGTTCTTGCAGGACCGTGAAGCTTGCGATGGTCGCCGCCGCGCCCGCAAGGAAAGACCTTCGATCTGTACCATCGTTGTTGCAATCATCGCTCATGCACATAAGTTTTATTTCCTAACTTTTGCGGCAACTGCGCTTTTGCATTTATCACAAACTTCTACCGAAACTTCACTTCGTTAGAATCTCTTTGAAGAACTCAAGCGCCCGGTCATCGCCTGTCTGTCCCAGCCAGAACATCGCTTGTTTGCGCACTTCCGGCTTGGCGTGCGTGCGAGCGGTCTTGATGAGCAACGGTATCGACTCATCTCTCGCCCTTTGGCTGATGGCAAACACCGCGTGCTTCTGTACTTCCGTATCGGCATCAGAATTGTTGATCGTGTCAGAGAGCGCTCCGAGACTTCGTTCGCCAGCTTTCTGACCGAGCCAGAAGAGAGCTTGCTTTCGCGCTTCACGATCCGCGTCGCTGCCTGCAACTTTGATCAGGAAATCTACGCCCGCGTCTTTGTTCTCGTTGATCGAAGCGGCGAAGATGATCTGTTTTTTCACTTCGCGGTTAGTGACCCCTCCGTAGAGGCTTTGAAGGCTGGCGAGCGCCGTTTGATCTTTGCTTACGCCGATGGCGAAGGCGGCTTGCTTGCGCACCTCGGTGTTCTCCCCTTCGTTGCGGACGAGATCAGCGAGAAACGTCTGCTCGCCTCCAATCTGTCCCAGCCAAAAGACAGCGGTCGAGCGTACCTTCTCAACCTGGGAGTTGCGCACGAAGTTCTTCAATATCTCTCCGACGCGTGGATCATCGTGCAGCGCGATTGCCACCGTCGCATGTTCAGTCACCTTGCGCGCTGCATTCGACTCAGCAAGGATTCTGAGTAGATTCAAGCTTTCTTCGTTTCCACCCCGCCCAAGCCAATAGACCGGATAGCCGCTGTACTCACGACGACGATCAAGGTTGTAGACTTCAACGCGCGTCATCGAACTCGTGCCCCCCTCGTGCAGCATAAAGATACCGAGGTTGCGTGTCTCAACGGTCACTCCCCCCGACGTGCCGATGGAGATGTTTGTTCCTTCCGAGTAAGAAGTCGTGCTGCCTTTGAAGTTGCGCCATTCGGCATCGACCGCAACGCCGGGGCGCACATCAAACGAGTAGGCGGTCCAGAAAGGCGTCTGCGGCGAACGGGCGCGACCTTGTTTGATTGCGGCATCGATCTTCGATTTTAAGTCGGGGCCATCGACAGTTATAAAACCTTGTCCCTGAACACTCACTTCTGAGCGTGCTTCCTCAGCACGTGCAGGATTTCGGCTTTGAATGTATGCAACGCTTACGATAAGCAACACTGCTGCGACTAAGGTTATCTGTTTTCTTGTCCTCATCTGAAAGGCTCCTTGTTGTAAAATTTGATCGATTTTCCAGCCGTTTACTTGAGTAAGTCTTCAAGAAACTTCATCGCTTCAGGATCACGACTCTGACCAAGCCAGAAGATCGCTTTCTTGCGTATCTCGACTGAAGCGTCGCTGCGTGCAGCTTGCATCAACTTTTGTAGAGCCGACTTCTGCCCTGATTGACCCATGACGAAAAGCAACTGTTCCTTGACCTTGCCTTCCTTCTCCGCGTCATATAGCTGGATGAGCGTCTCGATGGCCTGCGGGCCGCCGCGTTGACCAAGCCAGAAGATCGCCTGCTTGCGCGTCTCAACATTGTCGCCGGTGCGTGCGACTTCAAGCAGTTTCGCTTCGGCACGCGCGCCGCCGATCTGCGATAAGGCAAAGAGCACCTGCTTTTTGACCTCGATGTCCTGGTCAGCCCCGTAGATGTTCATCAGTTCATCAACCGCTGACTCACCGGCTTTTTGACTCAGCCAGAAGATCGCTTCGCGGCGCACTTTGGGAGAGACAGCGGTTCGCGCCACTTCGCTTAGATAAGCCCCTGCTCGCTGGCTTCCGTGTTGCGAGATGGCATGCAAAGCCGTTTTGTAAACTTCTTCATTCTCAGCCCGGCTTGCTAATTCCTTCAGCAGATCGAATGTGCTTTCATCGCCGCTCTGGCCGATCCAGAAGATAGCGGTTCGACGAAGCTTCACGTCTGTTCCATTACGCGCTATGTCGATGAGCACCGGCAGCGCCGCTTTGCCGCCGTGTTGCGCAAGCAGGACAACTGCCGTTTCCTTCAAACGCCGACTGGCGGTGGAGTTCGGTTTCAGAATGTCGTTGACATATTCGGATGCGCGTTCGGAATTTCCCTGGAAGAGACTTTGCAAAGCGATGATTTTGATTTCTTCGTTATCCTTGTTGATGGCTTCCGTGACGACTTGGCGATTACCAAGCTGCGGCGCAATCTCGATGCGCATCGCCCGCGCATCATCTGTCCAACTTGATCTGGGAAATTCCCGCGTCAGTTGCTCTAATTTTTCGTTGGCTTCGCGAAACTTCGTCTGTTTCTTCAGGGCGAAAGCGAGCCAGTAGAGCGCGGCATCAACATTCTTATCTTTTGGATAATCGCTAACGAACCCGCTGAATCTCTCGGCGGCTCGAACCCAATTCTCATCTTCGATCAAATCTCTTCCTTCGCGGAAGGCTTTGGTCGCCACGCCGGAGGAGGCAGAGGTTTGCACGAAGCGGTTGAGTTTTTCCAAGTCTTGATCGAAGCCATAAGCGACGCGGTTGCTGGCCGGAGGTGCAAGCAAGCTGACCACAATCAATGTCGCTATCGTGATTAAGCTCAAACGAGCGAGCGAATTTTGGATGTAACTTTTCATATTGATATTCCGGGGTACAACTTTGTATGTGAATCGGTTAATAGTTCATGCGCGAAGTTTGCATTGAGTGAACTTGCAACGCAGCGACCATCTCTTTTCGCTGCATGCGTTCGACGACTGCGCGCACGTCTTCGGGTGACGGGTCATTTGGTAGATTAGCGATGTCAAGCAAGATCGGCTCAAGGCTGCCGAGCAATTCTTCGGTCGGCGCATCGCCTTTCGCGGCGGCGTCACGCCTGAGCGAGATATTTTTGTAGAGCAGTTTTTTTGAATGCTGTTGTTCGTAAGCTAAATCGAAAGCGGTACTTGAAAGATCCGCGTTCCGAAACGAGCGCAGCAGCAATTCGGCTCGCTCGACGTGACGAGCCGTTTCAGTTGCCGGACCGGGAAGCTGTTCACGCTCCCTCCGGTAAGCGTCGGCAATCGTACTGAATGCCGCCTTATATTCCTGATCCGCTTTGGTTATAAGTTCATCCGACACTCGATCAGCACTCGGAGCAAGCGGCTTCGGATTAACCCGCTTAATGCGCTTGTCGCGAGCAGCTAACAAGGTATTGCTTCGTTTGCCCTCATTAACACTTTGCCGTGAGTCTGCTTGACGTTCGGTATTCTCTCGGTTCTTTTTCTCTGCAACCTGTTCTTTAGGGCCTTGAGCCGC
This sequence comes from Pyrinomonadaceae bacterium, assembly GCA_013812565.1. Lineage (GTDB taxonomy): Bacteria > Acidobacteriota > Blastocatellia > Pyrinomonadales > Pyrinomonadaceae > JACCTF01. The sequence goes on from JACCTF010000311.1 coordinate 4,949, forward strand.
GACAAGCTTGTCTGGATCAACAGCAGTTTGCGTATTCTTCTGACTCTCGTTCTGCGTAACAACTTCGCGGCTCGGCTCTCGTCCCTGCCAATCAACGTATCTCATCATGCCAGCTATTGTTCCGATTACGACGAATGCTAAGGCAGCGACAATCGCATGACGAATACCTAGCGCGTTAGTCCCGCCGGAAAGCCACTCGCGGAGGCGCGCCAGTGAAAAGCCAAAAGCAGCTTTCTGTCCACTGCCCACTGCCCACTGCCCACTGCCCACTGCCCGTTCATCTTCGATTCTCCCCTGCACCGCCGCCCACAGCGCGGGCGAGACATCCACCTCGCGCTGGTATCCGGCGTACATCTCTTGCTCGCATCGCAACTCTTTCCACGCGCGCTCGCACGCCATACATGCACTGATGTGCGTTGTGAGAAGACGGGCCGTGCGCACATCAAGCTCGCCATCCGTATACTCTTCAAGTAGCGCTAAGCACTCTTCACACTTCATTGTTTCACTCCCATGTAAGGGCTAACCAGGCGGCGCATCTCTATTCGCGCGCGATGCAAATCGGTCTTGAGCTTTGCCAGCGAGAAGCCTGTAATCTCCGCAATCTCTTCGTAGCTCCGCTGCTGAAAAACCCTGAGCGTAAACACCAGCCGCTTATCTTCATCCAATGTTTTAAGGGCGTCGCGGATCACTCCGTTTAGTTCTTTGTCGAGGAGCCGGCAGTCGGGCGCGGGCTGCTCATCCGGTAGATTGAGCACAATTTGATCGGTGATGCCCACTTTGGAATTCTCTTTGTGGCGTGCGCGAAGTGCTTCGCGGGCGACGTTCTTGGCGATGCCGAACAACCACGTCGAAATTCGCGCTTCATCGCGGAACGCGTTTAAGCTTCGGTACGCACGAACAAACGTCTCTTGCGTCAGTTCTTCGGCAAGCCCACGCTCGCCGACCATGTCGTAGATGAAGCTGATAACAGGTCGGCCATATCGCTCGAAGATCAAGCGAAAAGCCTCCTCGTCGCCGCGGCGGGCGCGCTCTACTAAGTCCTCAGCACTGTTCATCAGTGTTCCGCGGCATGCGTCAGGCTGGCCTGTTATCTCGATCACTCCCATCGTCGTTTGCTTCATCATCGCTTTCAATGGGTTAGTGTCAAAGAGAACAGAAAGGTTTCAAAAATCCTTGACCGATAGATATACCAGGGTATTCTGGGACATCTTAGCAACCGTAGGAGCAGAGACAATGACCCAAATGATAAGCCGCCGAGTCTTTATCAGCGCCGTAACACTACCGATTGCCGGAACTTCTCTAGCATACGGAGCGGCAGCAGCACTACAGCGCCGACGGCGCATGGTGATGACGGTTCGTGGCCCGATTGACGCCCGCAACCTCGGCACGACGCTGATGCACGAGCATGTGATGGTGGATTTCGTCGGAGCCGACAAGGTCAGCAGAGAGCGCTATGATGCGGAAGATGTTTTTAGCACGGCGCTGCCGTATCTCAAGCGCGTCGCGAGTCTTGGATGCCGAACGCTGGTTGATTGCACTCCGGCTTACATCGGTCGCGACGCCCAGTTGCTCAAGCGTTTGTCTGAGGCGACGGGTCTCAACATCATCACGACGACCGGCTACTACGG
>JACCTF010000322.1 GCA_013812565.1 Pyrinomonadaceae bacterium
ATTTAAGATACGGTATGAACCCTCATCATTAGTTATCGCCGACTGCGGGCGAATCAAGTTCGGACCCGCAACCGTAATTGTTACATTTGGGACGGCCGCACTGTTCACGTCGGTCACTGTACCTTCAATCGAACCCGTCGTCGACGTCTGCGCTGCGGCACTCACCGCAAAGAGCGCCACGTACAAAGCGAGCGCTACGGCGCTAAACGTTCGAATAGATTTGTTCATAATGATTATTCCTTTCCTGGTTAATGCTTCAAGCTAAATGGTTACTTTAGATTTACTTATTCACTTCTCCTGCGGACATCTAGTAGGCAACTAGAAAGCCAGTGTGGCTAATGAATGAAATATCTGCGTAAAGGTGTGATCCGAATACTGTTAACATTTTGTCAAACTTGTTTTTCGATGTCAGGCCAAACTTGGAAAAACAAAATTTTGAATGAAATACAACTTTTTGAATAGCTGGCGGTACGCACTGGGTCAGCACATGGTTGGCACAAGTGACGGCTGAAGCGTGAAAGAGCTTTGACCAGAACTAATTGAAAGCAGCGCTGGCCGACCCGATATGTTGGGTGCGGGATGGGCAATTCGCACTTTAGTCTTTCAAACCCGTACGTCACATGTGCTCATGATGTGCTGACCCACAGCAGATGGTTGACATAAAAAAGCCTGCCGAAACGATCCAGCAGGCTTTTCATTAATCAAGACGAAGTGTCTTTTTGTTTAAAAAGAGAAGCGTGCTCCGAGTTGTATAACGCGAGACTCGCGCGCGCTTGTGAACTTGCCGAATGCGCTTCTGTTTGGATCAATCGTTCCGTCGGGATTGCGAACGATAGAATTGAGGTTGAGGTTCAAGCCTGTAGGTACTGTACCGCCAGAAGTTGTTGACTCATCGTTTGGCCCGAACTGGGTGTGATTGAAAGCGTTGAACGCTTCAAAACGCAACTCAAGATTTGTTGACTCCGTGAACTGCAGCATCTTTACGAGACTCACGTTAAAGTTGTTGATACCGTTCTTTGCACGGAACTGACCAGGGCCGGATGTGCCGCGACGGGCGCAAACAGCGAGGTTTCCACAAGTTAGAGTAGCGTCTCTAAACGCATCGGCATTGAACGCCCGCTCCCGGTTTTCACGTGGGTCGAGATATGTAAAGGCTGTCCCAATATCTGCAAAGGAGGTAACGCCACCGCCCGTGCCGGTAGTGTTGGTCACGTTATTTACAGTGAATGGTCTGCCGGACTCCAAGGTGTAAATCCCACGAAGACTGAAGCCACCGAGAAGTGTCTTGGTAAAGCCACTGGACTTATTGCCAAATGGAAGCTCATAGATAAAGCTTCCGACCAACCGGTGCGGAACATCATCTGGTGACAATCCACGACCAAAACTGCGGTCGACAATATCGAGAGTTCCGCGATTCGTGTCGAGTCCTGCTAAGTCGGTGATTGACTTCGAGAAGGTATACGCCACCTGGAACAAAAGGCCATCAGCAAAGCGCCTCGTAACATTAGCTTGCAGTGAGTTATACCAAGAGTTACCGGCAGCGACCTGCGATGCAATCCCTTGGGCAACGTCTGTATTCACACGACGGGCATTGATATTAGTTCCCCCGATGGTCGGAGCAAAACGCTCGGCAGCAGAAAAGCTATCCGGGTAGGCCAGGAAGGAGGTTCCGTAAGCCGGATTGAGTTGTTCAATAGCGTAGAGCTTGCGGCCGCGGTTGCCGACATAGCTCACCGAAGCTACATAGTTCGTGAGAAAGCTACGCTCAAGGGTTAGATTGTACTGATACGTATACGGCGTGCGAATGCGTGGATCAAGCGCGCGATTGAGCGCAGTCAACCTGGTTGCACCAGATACACGTCTGGTGTTCGAGCTAACGCCAAGATTAGGTGATGTGAGGTTGAGAAACGGATTCTCAATCGTTGGCTGAAGAAGCTCAGTTTCTCCAGTAGTGCTCGTCGGAGCAGGATTGCCGAAGTTCGGATAAGGGTCTGGCCCGAAGGGGTTTGCGAGAAGTCCACCCACTTCCTCAAAATACGCATTAGTACCCTGATACCCTGGAGCCGTAAGTTGTTGGAGTGCAGTGTCGCCAATAATCGATCCGTAGAAGACACCGAAGCCGCCACGGATCACAGTCGCGTTATCGCCAAGCAGCGTACGGAACATGCTGCCGTCAGAGGTTTGTGGCGAGTAAGCAAAGCCGAACCTCGGCGCGAAGTTATTTAGATCCCTACTAACGCCGCCATCGGGTACTGTGCCACCCAGGTCTGGATCGGGGTCGCCTGGGTAAAGTAGACCGAGTGGAGCCCTTCGACCGGCCCCAATAATGATAGGTACTCCCTGGGGTGTGCGAAGCTGACCGCTAGCAAGAAGCTGCGATGATATACCGCGAGCCGCAGCAGTGGGACGATAGTACCCGACGCGGTTATATAAATCGGTTAAAGGTCCGACATACTCATAGCGCAAGCCAAGCGAAAAGGTTAGTGCAGGGGAAACACGCCAGTTATCTTGCACAAAACCTGCTACCCCGAACTGCCGGAAGTCACGCTCTCCATTTGAGCCGAACTGAATATATCCAGGCGAATTTCCGATCAGCAGGTCGGCCAAATCATCTCCAGTGGTATTGGCTTCCTCGAATGCCGAGTAACCAATGATACCCTGGTTGATAAAGAGGAAGTCTGTGTTCTGCTTGTATTTGGTTCCGTCAACGCCAAACTTGAAGCGATGATTGCCAAAAGCATAGCTAACCGAGTCTTGGATTTGGAAGTTTTCAGTTACGCGTGCTTGTGGACCTTGAAATGTGTTGCCAAGCCTGAGCTGGCGGTCGTCAAGAAAGATAAACGGCGGCCCTGCAAATTGCGGAGCAGCAACAAAATTTGCCGTGAAGCCGATTTGCGACGGTGTAGATTGGTTATCAGGTGCCAAACTAGGGAAGTCGTTACGGGCATACCCGGCAAGGAACGAGTTGACTAGGGTTGGTGAGATCGTGTACGTGTGACGCGCTACGACATTATACGTCGTACGCAGATCATTCGATCCAAAGCCCGGGACATTAGCGCCGTTAGTAGTTCCACTAAAAGGAAATGGACTCAGCGTCGCGTTGTCGTAGTAGTTAAAGGTGAAACCCAGGTTCTGTTTGTCAGTAACTAGGGGGTCAACGCGCGCCGTGAACACGTCGAAGTTACGAATCTCATTGGCTGCTACCGTAGATTGCCCGTTCGCATTACCGGTTGGGAGGAAGCCGAGGTAGTACAAACCAATCGGGCTGAACCGCGAAGACGGAATTTGTTGTCTTAGTGTCTGCCCCGGAGCAATCGAACCCGAAAGTATAGGGAACGGCGCACCCGTTGCAGGGTCTAGAAGGGGAATAGGCGATGCCGTTGAGGAAGCGGCCCTGCGGGTGAAGATGCCTTGTTTCTCTTCAGCCGATGGAAGGTTTGAAAGCTGATTACTCGAACCAATGAGCTGTCGTCGTCCCTCATAATCTGCGAAGAAGAAGGCGCGGTTCTTGCCACTGTAAAAGGCTGGACCGCCTTCGCCAAAGCGTGGCAGATATATCGGCCCGCCGATTTGACCGCCGAATTCCTTGCGCTCATAACGGCGGCGAAAATCGTCTCTAGTTCCTGCTCGCGGCGTGTCCGATGGATCGTTCTGATCAAAGTAGCGCGCCGCCGAGAGCACCGTTGGCCGGTAGAAAACCCGAACGTTGCCGTGAAACCCGTTCGTTCCACTCTTCGTCACCACGTTGATAACGGCACCTGTATTACGGCCAAATTCGGCCTCATAGTTTGACGTAAGAAGCCGGAACTCTTGAACCGCATCGGGGCGTGGTTGAAACCCTGCCTGCCCACCTACGGCAATCTCATTGTTATTAGACCCGTCAAGTTGGAAGTTATTCTCAACTCCTCGTGCCCCATTAGCGCGGATGGTGCCCGCTGCGTTCGTTGTGACACCTGGTTGGAGCAATGCAAGGTCAAGTATGTTGCGGCCATCCAATGGTAGTCCTATTACCCGACGCGGGTCGACAGTCGTACCGAGCGTTGGCGATTCGCGGTCAACAAGTTCTTGCCCTGCTGTGACGGTGACCTCGTCGGTTGTGCCTGACAGACCGAGCGCAGTATCGAGTCGAACACTGCGATTCGGTTCAACCCTAGCGCTTCTAAGCTGTGCTTCAGCAAAGCCGGAGGCCGTGATGATAACGTCGTAGGTGGCTGGCTCAATCTCAAGAAACTGGAACACACCTTCATCATTCGTTTGAACGGTGCGAACGTCTTGTTGTGTGACAGAATTTACAAGCCTGACACCGGCACCCGCAACTACAGCCCCATTCGGATCGGTTACTGTTCCGCTGATGTTTCCGCGGGTACCTTGAGCTAACGTAAGCGTTGTCGTGAGAAGCGCGCAGCATACCACTGCAATGACGTATTGGAGCAAGCGTGGCTGACGCTCCACTACTTGCAAGTTAAATGCATCCATAATTTTCCTCTCGATACTTTAATTATTTGTTTGGTTGGTTGCTGCACTCATTTCGCAGCACATAAGAGTGTTAGATAGTGGGACCATCCGGTAACCCAGCAAAGGTTGTTCCGCGTATGGGGAGCCACACGAAAGCTAGTCATTTGCTCATTTTGCTTCGGAGCGCGCTGTTTCTCAATTAATCTTTATCCAAATGATTGGATGCGTTTCCGAGAATTTGGAAAGGGGTTTTAACGGGTGCTGCATTGATTACTGTAAACAACGTTATAAGTGTGCAGAGGTCGCGACTGTTTTATTAATCCTTGTGATAGAATCCGATTCGCAAAAGGCGGTTGAAACGTAAGCGGCACTCAGCATTGTTCTCTTTGATCTTTACCCATCCTACTCTTTCTTTAACGCTTCAAAGTTCGGCTTCTGACATGCTGAAGCTTGAACGATTCTCCCTCACGAGCAGGTTTCTTAATGAGTCCAAACGTCACCTCTACTAATCCGGTGGTGCAAGCCATCGTTGCCGGCACGGCTCCACAGGCAGCGCGGATGGCGGCGGCGCGTGGACTCCTGCCGCTGGCGCAAACTGATCTGCTTGAAGTATTGGTGGCTCTGCGCGCAAGCGATGATGCGGAGCTTGCACGAACGGCGGAAGCGACGCTTGAAGCGCAGGAGGCAGATCAGTTGCTGAGCGTTGCACAGGCGGTCGATACCGCGCCCGCCGTGCTCGGCTATCTGGCAACGCGCGCGGGTGCAGCGCGTGAACTCTATGAAACTGTGACGCTGAATCCGCAGACGCCTGATGAAGCGGTGGCGCTGTTGGCGAAGGCGACAACCGACGGATCTTTGCTGGAGCTAATCGCAGTCAATCAGCAACGGTTGATTCGCGCGCCGGGGATTATTGAAGCGGTGATTGCCAATCCGGCCCGTACGCCGGAAGCCGAACGGCGTGTGCGCGAAACGCAGCGCGAGTTTTTCGAGAAGGAACGCGGCGCGCAGCAGATCGCTGATGAACTACGCGCGCGCGGTCAGACTGCGGCCGCTGAGTTTATCGAAACGGCTGAGTCGCTCGGCGCGACGAACCATCTCGCCATTGAAGACGCGTGGTTGATCGCCGAGCATATCGAGGTTTCCGATGCCGACATCGATGATTCGTGGCTTGAGCATGTGGCGCTTGACCGCCTTGAAGAACTCTATGACGACAGCTTCGAACAGCGTTCGGCTAATGCCGAGCGTGTTATTGCGGAAACGCTTAATGAGACTGGCGAGCTTGCGCCGGAACGCATCTCGTTGATCCGCCGCATCATGCTGATGTCCATTAAGGACCGCATCAAGCTCGCGATGAAGGGCGACCGCGAAGCGCGCGCTATCTTTATCCGTGATTCTAATAGGATTGTTGCCACGGCCGTTATACACAACCCGCGCATTACTGATCAGGAAATTGAGGGAATCGCCGCCATGCGCACCGTCACCGAAGAGGTGCTGCGATTGATTGCGCAGAATCGCAAGTGGGCCAAGTCCTACCCTGTTATTCACAATCTTGCGCGCAACCCGCGCACGCCGATTGCCGCCTCGATGAGCATCCTACCCCGCCTCCAGGCTAAAGATTTACAAGGCATCTCGCAGAATCGCAACGTCTCGGATGCCATCCGCCGTCAGGCAAACCGCCTCTCACAGACCCGCGCTGGACACTGAAAGGCAGTAGGCAAGCGTTGATTGGATGTCGCTGGGCGCCAAGTTTATATTTCATCTGAGGGCTGTCGCAACTACGCCTATTTTCTGCCCAGTGTCTACTGCTTTAGAAAAGCTGTGAGGCTTTGCGCAGTATGGACCAGCCGATGTCAATCAGCGTGTGGCTTGCCGCGCCCCACCACAAGCCGACGAGCATCGCCCAGACGCCGTGGCGGCCGATGTATGTCTCGATGTAACTGGCGAGCGTCTGCCATTCACCGATAATCATCTGTAAGCTTGGCGGCGTGCCTCCACCCATGAATACCGTACGCAGGTAAACGGCCGCGGTGAAGATGAGCGTGAGGATTCCGGCGAAGTACAAAACGCGGATCAGCGTGCTGAAGATAATTCCGTGCGACCAGCGAGAGCGGTGACGAAACACGACGCGGTAGGGAAACCAGAGAAAGCGAAAGATGCTCCACCGCGCGTACTGGCGCGACTGCGTATCAAGGTCAGGCCC
>JACCTF010000328.1 GCA_013812565.1 Pyrinomonadaceae bacterium
CACGGAAACCGTCAACTTCGAGATTCGCGGTGAATTCTTCAACGTGTTCAACCGCACGAATTTCGGGATCGGCGGTACTCCGGTTAGACCGAACGTGCTCGATCTCGCTCGATTTGGAGTCCCGAACAACCCGCGCACCGGCCCGCGTCAGGGGCAGGTCGTGGCGAAGATCAACTTCTAAAACATCTACAACCGTGTTCCATTAATTCAAGGCTGGCGTTTTCGCCAGCCTTGTCTTTGTGCGCCCAGCGCGGGTCGCAGGTGCTTTCGCTTTTTGTGCGCCACTGCGCCGCTATCTACAAGGCATACAATTCAAAGTGTCGTAACCGGCTAATGCTGTGTTCCATAAATGCTCGACCGCCTGTTTGCATTTTTGGATGGTTTCGAGGCTGCCGTCCATATGCGGCTCCAGTGAAATCACTCCGTCGTAGCCGAGTCGCTGCAACGCGGCGAAGTGCCCCTGATAGTCCATCATCCCTTCACCCGGCACAACCCACGTCGGCCTGCCGCTGCCGAGCGGCGCATCAAGTTGGTCTTTGACATGGACGTTTCCGATTAACGGCGCAACCATATCGAATTCATCAATCGCGTCTCTCCGCAGCATCCACGCCACGTTCGCCGGATCATAGTTGATGCCGAGCGTCCCTGATCCCACTCGTTGAATCAGGTGAACCGTGGCCGCACCCGAATCGGCCCAGCAAATCGGCTCCGGCTCAATCAGCAGTTTGATCTTGGTTGCGGCCGTCTGTGCCGCCGCTTCAGATAGCCATTCAATCACCTGCTCAGGAGGATTATCGCTCGATACAAGATCGCCATTCTCCTCTGTCGCCGAAGGCTTCTGAAATCCAAAGACGATCAGCGCCGGAAGATTCCATCGCACGGCGCACTCCACAGCGCGCGGTAAGACCTCCGCCATCTCATCCTTGAAAGTGGCTTCCTCACTGGTGTGCTTGAATAGCCCCGGCGATAGAGCCGTAATCTCGATGCCTTCACCGTCGCGGATGCGCTCGACCTCAAGCAGTTCCGCGCGGTCACACACGGGTGCACGGCCGCTCTTCAGGAATCTCACTTCGTAACGTCGCAGGCCAACCTGCGTGCCGATACGAACGGCTTCGCGGAAGTCGCGGTTGATTTCATCCGCTACAATCCCTAATTCGATTTTGTCGTCGGTCACGCTTCTATTGTTTTGATCCAGAAGAAGTTCACTCAATCCGAATCGCTCGATTAGTTTTTGCTGATTCATACACGGCCGCGACCACTTGCATATCTTCCATCCCGGAGGCAATCGAAACAGGGGCGGGACGATGCTCACGCACCGCTTCGAGAAACAACCGATGCTGGTTATATGGATTGCTCAGATCATCTAAACGTGGCGCGTGAACGGTTGTCATCTGCTGCGTCACCGATGCGCCGGGCGCGTTGGGGAAACTGCCGGCGCTCGTCCCGGTGTAGTTGATGATACGGCCATTAAATGACCCGGCCGCAGAATCAAGCATCAGGGTTTGATTGCCGATGTACTCGGCAGTGCCCAGTGTTCCTTGCAATGCGAGTTGCTCACCCGCCGCACACCATGCGGTGTCAATCGTCGCCAGCGCACCGTTATTGAACTCCATTATCGCGCAGGCTAAGTCTTCGCCCTCGATGCCCGGACAATAGCTATTTTTGATCACCGCTGTAACTTGCACCACCGAGGCATCCATCATCCAGGCAAAAAGGTGTATGTAGTGAACGGCAAGCTGAATGAAGCATCCGCCGCCGGTTTGTGTGGCTGATGCACGCCAGTTCGGTTGTCCTTGGCAAACTTGTCGCGACAAGATGAGGCCGCCGCGATGCATCAGCCTGGCATACAGGTGCGCGATGTCACCGAACCAACCAGAGCGCACCATGTCGCGCAAATCGTGCATCAACGGCTGATCGAAGTAGCTCAGATAGAGTCCGCTGATACAGCCGCGCTGCGCCGCATGTGCCGCAACCCCGGCGATCACCCGGGCATCCGCAAGCGTGGCCGCAACTGGTTTTTGCAACAGCACGTGTTTGCCTGCTTCGAGCGCCGCTACCGCCTGCTCACGGTGCAGATGGTTGGGAGTGTTGATAACGACTGTATCAACATCTGCCTTTAGGGCATCCGCAAAATCAGTCGTTGCCCGCGGCTTGATCTTGACACTTTCAAGGAGTCTTGCGGCGGCGTTTACCGCGCGGTCAGGGTCGGCATCGATGCACGTCACCACCTCGACCCATTCGAGGTCACGGTAAACCCGCAGGTAGTGTTCGGCGATTCCACCACAACCGACGAAGGCGATTCGCTGTTTGCTCATCATGTAACGTCCGGCAAGCCAAAGATTCTGGGGGCTGGGCTTGTCGCTATACAGATTAGGCCGGATCGGCGCTTGCCGATCTCATCAATGTTGAATGATTGCCAGGTTGATTATCGCTGAAGTGCGATGGGCCGTGGACTTATTCGCTGCCCCTACAAATATTCCATCGTTGTGCGGTTTAGAAAGTTTGAAGCGCAACTAACAAGACACGTCCTTACCTTCACTACCAAACATCGCGAGGCGTTCTTCCGGTTTGATCCGCTGAGTCTCGGCGGGGCAGTAATGAAACTGAACCGCTTTGCGTCTACGCTGAGAATGATTAACCGGCGTGCCGTGCGGCAGATAACTATCAAACAACATGCATCCGCCCGGCTCCAGCGGCACTGCCACGCGCTCCGGTTGTCGCCCATTCATCTGGTCGTCGCAAATCTGCCAGTCCCGCAGTTGAAAGTGTGTGAAGGGACCCCGGCGGTGCCAGCCTGACATGACGCGCATGCAGCCGTTCTCAGTATCCGATGCGTCGAGCGCAATCCACACGCCCACGACTTTGACATCCGACGGCAGATCAAAATAAGCGTGATCCTGATGCCAGGGCTTTTCGCGTCCATCCGGTGGTTTGATCAAGGCCATGCTCTGAAACAGTTCAGGCGTTGCGTTCAGTAGTTTCGTGACGAGTGGGATTAGTTGCGAATGTTCGGCCAGTGCTTTGAGGCGCGGCTCATACTCAGTGAAAGTTCCCAGCTTGCGGATGTTGTCCATCTTCTCTTCCAAGCTGAGTGTGTGGAGCTTGTCGCGTATTTCGCTTCGATATTGAACGACTTTGAAGTCAGGATTTTTGCCCGCCACCAAATCGGTCAAGCCATCAATCGCCGCCTGCACCTCCGTCGGAGTGAAGGCATGATGGATCGCCATAAACCCTCGCTCGTGATAGCGTGCGATCTGCGTCTCGTCCACTGCGTCGAATCCTTCCACCCCGTCGGCGATTGACGAGAAGGAGTAGAGGTCCGGAGCATGTGGTCCGACTTCGGTGTCGAACTCATATTGTGCGTCAATCGGTTTCATAACTTCATCCTTACCTTAATATGGGATCAACTTCCGCTCCGCTTACCACTGCTGCCGGCCTCCGCGTGATGTACAGCGCGACGGCCATTCCGGCAATAGCTGCTGCCGCAATCATGAATCCTTGATTGAACGTCAAGGGCAGATAAATGATGAGCACGCCGATCAGCATCACAGAGGCCGCGATCAGCTTGTCGCAGATGTCGCGCTCCTTGAAGATCAGCCAGCCGAGCAGGACTGTGAGAATAATCCCTGCTCGTTTAACGCTGATCGTAATGACCACGTCGATGTAGTAGTGCGAGGACAATTGAAATAATAACGCAACGGCCTCAAGCGTCCCGGCAAGCACCGTCCAGCCGGGAACGGCGCGGATCACCGTGCGCGTATCCGCGCGGCGGGCGAATGCCAGGAGAGAGAAAAAGACAACCATCCCCACGCCGAACGCACACGCCTGCGTGAAAGCGTCCGTCATCCCCACCAACTTCTTATCAATCGGATTCGTGATTGAATTGATAAATCCGACCAGCAGCATGTAAAAACATCCGCGTTCGCGCCAGACGGCTTTGATCGGCTCTAACCACCCGGCAGCGAACAGTTGTCGGTGCATGGCAATGGAGCCGATGAAAATTAAGACCACGCCGATAAGCTTTTGGGCGGCGGGCAATTCTCCAAGCATCACGTACCCGGTTGCAATGAGAAACACGGGAGTGAAAGAGATATAAGGCATGCAGAGCGAGATCGGAGAAACTTGGAGCGCGCGGAAGAACAGAATCGTGGAACAGGCAACCAGAACAACTTCGATGGAAAGATAGATGAGCCAGGTCGGGATCGGCGCCAGTTGCCACGTCGCAATCCCGAACAGCGCCCCACCTCCGCGTACTTCTGGGATTGTTCCGGTCAGCGCACGTACCAGCAAAGCTCCGGTAAAGATGACGGCCGCGAATATTCTGATCCAGAAAGTTGAGGCGATGACTTCCTGATGATCCAGCACCTTTTTAGCACCAACATCCTTAATAACATTACTGATGGATGTCGCGCCCGCCATCAGCAAACCGAGCGATGAAAGACTCTCATTCATATCTGACACAAATTCAACGTTGAGGTTGTATTGCAGTAACTGATTTGGGGCGCATCAAGGTTATGAACGATTTGTGCTTCGCCAAGACTCAAATCAACGGGTGTTTTCATAGCGCTATCATACACAAAGCAGGTGTGCTGGATTCGAGGAAATGTTTCAATCATTCGCTGCGGCATCTAACTGAACATCCGGGTGTCCAGTCGTGTTGAAAATCCAGTTACATTTGTGTCACCTCACTCACCGACCGTCGTCGCCTGCTCCGTCTTGTTCATCTGCCGGAAGCGTTCAGGAGTACATCAGTTGAGTGGAACATTTCAGCGATGAGGTAGCGGTAACTCGTCAATGCCGAACAGGTTCATCTCACCAAACTCGGGCGCGAACAGGTGCGTGTGAATGTCAATGACCAGAATCTTATTGAAGACATCTTCTACTTGCTGTCGAAGTTCCGACCTTTCCGTCAGGCGGACGGATTGCCTGCTTCGGTCTGCTGTCCCGCCGGCCGTCATTTCTTCTTTCCTTTTCAACAAGTCAAAAGAGGATGTTAGTGGGCCGCCGCGCATCTCTGGGGTCTGCCCACCGGTTATTCGGGATGGTCGGCGTCCAGCCGGACCTGAGCGGATCCTGGTCGTAAGGGTACGATCCTAGACGCTTGTACAGCTCGCTGTATTCGCCCATTTTATCGCGGTCGAGCCTCACGCCCAGCCCCGGCCCCACAGGCACCGCGATGGAGCCGTCCTCGTACTTGAACTTGCCGCCCTCGATGATGTCGTCCGTGAGGTGATGATAGTGGGCATCGGCGGCGAAAGAGAGGTTCGGGATGACCGCTCCGAGATGCAGCATCGTGGCGAGTTGGATACCGAGTTCACCCGACGAATGGACGGCGACGCCGAGTTGGAACGTCTCGCAGACGCCCGCCGCTTTGACGCACGGGCGGATGCCGCCCCAGAAAGTCGTATCAAGCAGGATCACGTCTACGGCAGTGTCGAGCACGTTAGCCGCGAGTTGCTCGAAGTTAACGACGACCGTGTTGGTCGCCAGCGGCATTCTCACCTTCTCTCTCACGCGGCGCATCCCCGCCATACCGAACACGGGGTCTTCCAGATAGTCGTTGCGGATCTCTTCGATCTGTTGGCCGAACCAAATCGCCTGTTCTGTGGACCATACCCCGTTTGGGTCGAAGCGGAAGCGATCACCATCAAGCGCTGAGGCCAGCGCGCGATAACACTCCAGCTCGTACTCCGGCGCGAAGACACCGCCCTTCAACTTGTGCGAAGTGAAGCCGTAACGTTCTTTCATTTCGCGGGCGTGTGCGACGAGTTGCTCGGCGGTTCGTACCTCGCCCGCGCCATCCTTCGGGTTCGGGTAGCGGAAGAAGAGGTATGAGGCGAACGGCACCGAGGTCTGCAAACGACCGCCGAGGATGTCGGAGACCGACACCCCCCACTTCTGCCCGAGGATGTCGAGGCAGGCGAATTCCAGCGCCGCCAGGATTTGCGTGCGGTTGTTGTAGAGCGAGGCCGTCGGGTTGGCGATGCGGAACCTCATCTCTTCGAGGCGCGTCGGGTCATGCCCCACCAAGTAGGTTTTCATCTGGCGGAACACTGCTTCCGCAGATTCACCGCCGCCGCCCATCTCACCGAGTCCCGTCAAGCCTTCGTCAGTTTCGACTTCAACCACGGTACGGACAAACCGCCCCCAGTGACAGCCGTTCGCATGTCTGAGCGGCGCTTCCAACGGGACCGTGACGGTTGTAGCTCTGATGTCTGTAATTTTCATATCAGGTTCAAGCTCTCTGCTTGCGCTTCGCCGCAGCTTCACCAATCTTGAAGCGTGCGATCAACGCTTCGATCTTAAAAGGATAAGTCGAATCTGGTGGCTCGTGCTCGGTCATGGAGGCGGCATTTTATGCGGGTCAGCAGCATCCGTAAAGCACTTTCACACCTCGACGCCGATGCCACGCCGCGTTGCCGAAACCTTACAGTGCTTGACCGATCTTGACTCAGCAGAATATATTAATTCGCGACGCGAACAAACTCTTTGCAGGCCCTCTATCAAGTAACTTTATTCCTCAATGTTGTTCGCTGGTTCGCGTGAAGGAGCGTCTAGTTGCTTAACTTAATTGGCGAATGTCAGTCCGTATTGCGCGGCAACTGAAGGCTCGCGGCTGCGCAGGATTTGCCACAAGGCCGGAGAAATGACGCAAGCTTAAGTCTTTTCACTTGCAGGCTATAAACAACGCGCATTCAATGAACACCTGTTGGGGCTTTTTATTTCATCGGGTACGAACTGTGCTAAAGAGCCGGCGCACTCCATAACTCTGAGGGGGCTGTTGCCCCTTCGCAGCCAATTCACCCGAAGAAGAATGACCTTTTATCTTCATTTCGCTGAGTTACCGAAGGAGAAAATTCATGCAGAGAAGCGATGCCACATTGATTGACAGATTCGCCCGGGTTGTCTTGCTGAGCCTATCCTTCATGCTGGTCGGCATCACTGCCGTCCAGTTCGCTCAGGCGCAGGTGCTCTATGGGACGCTGGTGGGCAGAGTGGAAGACCCATCAGGGGCGGTGCTTCCTGGAGGAAGTGTAACCGTCATCAACAAGGATACCGGCCAGCAGCGCGAAATCACCGCTGATGGTGACGGCTCGTATGCCTTTCGTGATCTCCAGGCGGGCGTCTATGATCTGAAAGTTATACAGTCCGGGTTCAAATCATATGTAAAAACCGGCGTGATCGTCACCATCAACAACGTCGCTCGCGAGGATGTTCAGATGGAAGTGGGGGGCACCACTGAAACGGTAACTGTAACCTCAGAGGCTCCACCGTTGCAGACCGACCGCGCCGACGTGAGCACGCAGATTGACAAGTCGCAAGTGACTAACCTTCCGCTCGGAAGCGGGCGTAACTTCCAGCAGCTCTACAAACTGATCCCAGGCGCCAGCCCACCTGCCGAAGCGCATTCCGACGCGGGTAATCCGCAACGCGCCCTCGTGACCAACTTTAACGGCGTGTCCCATTCCAATAACAACACGCGGCTTGATGGCGCAACGGTCAGCTACCCGTGGCTGCCGCATATCGTGGCCTATGTGCCGCCAGCCGAAGCCGTGGAGACGGTGAACATCGTCACCAACAGCTTCGACGCCGAGCAGGGAATGGCGGGCGGGGCTGCGGTTAATGTCTCAATCAAGTCCGGCACGAACGACTTCCACGGCAGCGCACATTTGTTCCATACCAACAGCGCGCTGCGTGCCCGCAACTTCTTCTTCTTGGGCAATAAGCTTCCCAAAAACATTCTGAACCAGTTCGGCGGGACTTTCGGGGGGCCCATCAAGCAGAACAAGCTCTTCTTTTTCGGCAATTGGGAGCGCACCGTCCGCCGGCAGAACGTCTCCCCCTTCCGGACCGTTCCGACCGAGGCCCTGCGCCGGGGCGATTTCTCCGGGACAGGCGCGCTGATCTACGATCCCACCACCGGCAACCCGGACGGAACAGGGCGGCAACCCTTCGCCAACAACCGCATCCCCGCCGACCGCATCGACCCGATCGCGCTGAAGCTGATCCAGCTCATCCCGGCGCCCAACCTCACGACGTTTCCGTCGAACTACTTCGCGAGCGGAACGTATGAGTTTAACCGCGACAACTTCGACTTCAAGGTCAACTACAACCCCACCACACAAGCCTCGATGTT
>JACCTF010000330.1 GCA_013812565.1 Pyrinomonadaceae bacterium
CGGTATTCTTATCTTCCGAACTTTTTTCATCTGACATTGCTTCTGTAACCTCACTGGTAGGGGCAACCGCGCTGGACCATCTGCTGGCTCGGTGGCGGCGGTTGCCTCTGGTGTTGATGGAATGCGAACCAAATTGTTGGTGGAGCGAATTATTGAATTGACCGTTGTTAAAAGTCAAGGTCAAGTTTCTGGAAAGTGACAAGCGACAAGATAAAGGCAGCGGTGCAACTTACTCATCATCGCTTCGCGGCAGTAAACGGCGAAACCACAGACGGCGACTTGGATCTTTCGGCGCAACAATCACTTTCGAGAAACACTGGTTGGCGACGCGCTGCAAGTCGTCGAGCCATTCGGGTTCAATCAAGTAGGAGTTATCGGTTTCCAGCATCAACTCGCGGGTTGGGAATTGATGCTCCCATTCAACCAGCACAGCCTTCTGCCAGAACGCATCGCGCCCACTGATCTCAACTCTGATGCGTGTGGTCATAGCAACCTGAAACCCTGCGCATTTTAGAACCGATAACGGCAGGCGTCTATCGGCCGTTTTGGAGTATGGCCGCGTGGAAAAGCGAGCGCGGCGGCCGGGTCAAAATTTTGAAGGTTAAACGCTTGATTCAATCGCAATCGTTGTGCTACGTTCACGTCCGCCACCAAAACGGTAATACTTAATTCCTTTCACCATCAAGTTCCTGATACTCGGAGGCAAGTGTGAGTACGCAGAAAGTTTACGATGCGCTAATCATCGGGTCGGGCGCTTCAGGCGGAATGGCCGCTAAGGAGTTGACCGAACGTGGCATGGAAGTGCTGGTGCTCGAAGCCGGCCCGCCGGTTAACCCTGCACGCGACTTCGCGATGCATAGCTGGCCCTATGATGTGATGTACCGCGGGTTCGGCCCGCCCGGCTGGAAGAACCAGGAACAGTGGATGCAGGATACGGCTTCCCACTACAGCCGCCACTTCTACGTCAAAGACACTGAACACCCCTACACAACCGAACCCGGCAAACCTTTCCTGTGGGTGCGTGCGCGCATCGTCGGCGGAAAAACTCTGCACTGGGGACGCCTCTCATGGCGCTTCTCTGATTTAGATTTCAAGTGCGCGAGCCACGACGGTTTTGGCGACGACTGGCCGATCAGCTACAAAGAGATCGAACCTTACTACGACCGTGTTGAGGAGTTCGTCGGCGTCAGCGCCAACCGCGATGGTCTGCCGCATGTGCCCGACGGCAAGTTCATGCCGCCGATGCCGCTTAATTGCGGCGAGCAAATGTTAAAGAGAGGCGCGGTAAAGACCGGACGCACCGGCATCGCGCCCAGAGTCTCGATGATCACCGGGCAACCGAAGCCGCACATGGTGAATACCGGGCGCGCCAAGTGTCACTACTGCGGCCATTGCGGGCAGGGTTGCGATGTCGGCGCGATGTTCAATTCCGTCGCGGCCACGCTGCCGATTGCCGCCGCGACGGGCCGCATGGGGCTTCGGCCAAACTCGGTCGTGCGCCACATTATCGTTGACACCAACACCGGCAATGCCAAAGGCGTCGCCGTCGTTGACCGCGTGACTCATCAAGAGATGGAGTTCTTCGGTAAAGTCGTCATCGTTGCCGGTTCCACGCTTGAGTCAACACGCCTTCTGCTCAATTCAAAATCGCGCCAACATCCGAACGGTTTGGGCAATTCATCAGGCACGCTCGGTCATTACCTGATGGATCACTTTGGCGGCATCGGCGCCTCTGGCTTCTTCACCAATCTCAAAGGGCGCACGCCCATCAACGAAGACGGCAAAGCTTGCGGCCTCATCATCCCGCGCTTCCGCAACTTTGATAAGAACAGCAAACAAGCGAAGTTCATACGCGGCTATCACTTCGAGTGCGGATCAGCAACGCCGATGTTCCCCGGCATGGCGCGCGGCGTTCCAGGCTTCGGCTCAGACTACAAAAAGCAAGTGCGCGAGCTCTACACTGCGCCGGTCGGCATGACAGTGCGCGCCGAGATGCTGCCGCGCTTCGAGAACTTTGTTGAGATTGATCCCGGCGGCGTGGTTGATGCGTGGGGTATTCCCGTCATAAAGGTTCATATTCAACATTCGGATAACGAGCGCGAGATGGCGAAGGACGCGGCTGAGACGAGCGAAGAAATCTTACGTGCCGCCGGAGCCGAGGTCGTCTCGACCGGCGGACAGATGACCGCACCCGGACGCATCATTCACGAAGTGGGCACTGCACGCATGGGCGATGATCCGAAGAAGTCTGTGCTTAACAAATACAATCAAGTGCATGACGCGAAGAACGTGTTTGTGACCGATGGCGCGGCGTTCGTCTCGGTTGCCAACCAGAATCCGACCATTACGATCATGGCACTAACGATGCGCGCCTGTGAGTACATCGAGGCCGAGCGCAAAAGCGGAAACCTGTAAAGAGATCGTTAGCAAGGAGCGAGAAGGATGTTGACACAGAGACGACGAGGAAGATCCGCTGGAAGGAAAGCCGCAGGAACGCAGACGAACGCGATAATGACTACGTTCGATCCGCTGCAAGCGCCGTCGGCGCAAGAAGCCCCCGAGCCGCAACCTTCCACCAAACTCCACTCAATCCCCTGCGTGACCGACGAACGCAATTTCACGGGCGAGTTCAACGCACGCGGCACAACTTACCAGTTCACCTTCACGCCGACCGCCGCCGAAGTGGCTAAGAACAAACTTCATTTGATTGGGCGCTTTGGTGTACGCCCGGCGCGGGGCGGCCCAGTGCGCACCACGAACAACGTGCGCGCTACGCTGCTTGCAACGCAGGGCGGCATCGGTGGTTCGCCAACGCGTCGCCAGTTGCAGACCGGCACCGCCGATGACGGCAACGTCTCATCGACCGATCAGAAGCAGGAGCAAGCGAAAGCCCCCGAGAACGCGCAGCAAACGCAAGCGCCCGATCCGTCAAGACAAACCAACCAACCTGTAGCGGGTCAACAGCAGGCTCCTGAAACTGCACGCAGCGCGGCTTCAACAATCTCCACCACGCAAGCAGCGGGAGACTCAAGCTTTGTCGGCGTGATGTACTTCCGCCTGCAATCGCTTGATGGTAATGCGCTCGGCGTACCCGTTGATCTAAGCAACGTGCAACTCAACGCCCGACTCGCACCCGTCGATGATGTTGCGCGAGACTTGCAGTTTCTCTATTCAGAGTTAATCGCTGCGGCTTACGGCGAAAAGCCAAACGAACGCAACGCGGGCATCTACGCGCGGGAGCTTAACCGCATACTCAAGGGCGGAAGCATCTCATCGATCCATCCCATTCATCCTGAAGCGCAGCAAACAGCGACCCTTGCAACTCACGACCACATACATTTCCAGGTAACAGAAGCAACCGAGTAACTTGTGGGATATAAGCATGATTACGAAAGAGGTAATCAAATCTGAGATCGAGAAGGTTCCGCCCGAGCGGTTAGAGGAGCGGTTAGATGAGTTGTATCGGGTCGTCAAATCTTTCACTATGCCGGACCCCTCCCCGGAGAAGATTTTCATGGCGAGGTTACGGGAAATCAAGATCGACGGGCCGGAGGACTTTGCCGCTAACATAGACCTGTACCTCACCGGAGAGAAAACCGTTGGCTGAGACCTTTATCGATACTTTCTTTGTTATTGCTGTAGTGAATCGTAGAGATCAATATCACAAAGAAGCGGTAAAGCTGGCCGAACTTTATGATGGTCAGCCGCTCGTCACAACGGAAGCCGTACTTCTAGAAGTTGGCAACTCTCTGGCGAAGAATTATAAGATAGAAGCTGTAGCTGCCATCAAAAACTTCCTTGACTCAGATGAAGTCAGTTTGGTGCGATCAGATGCGGGGCTGTTTGAGCGCGGCTTTGATTTGTACAGAAGGTATAGAGACAAGACGTGGGGATTGACCGATTGCGTGTCATTCATCGTGATGCGGGAGAGAGGGGTTACGGACGCGCTCTCCGCTAATGAAGATTTCAGACAAGCTGGCTTCAACACTCTTCTGGCGAGGCCATAAAAGAACCTCTTATCTGCCGAAGTAGATTTGGCTCACAATAAAGCCCACCCGGTATTGCTGCCGGGTGGGCTAATAAAATTAACCACAGAGTTGCGGCTAGAACGTGTAACGTAGAGCAAACTGTAGATTGCGCTCGCCGCCCTTGCCTTGCACCCTCCCAAATGAAGCACTGCGAGGATCGGTGTTGACGCCGCCTCCTTGGGAACCGCCCAAGTTAGGGTGGTTAACCCAGTTGAATGCTTCGAAGCGGAATTGAATGCCTTGGGTCTCTGTAATGGCGAAGTTCTTGAAGAGTCCCAGATTGTGATTCTGGAACCCGGGTTGGTACAGTCCGTTATCGCGTACCTGCTGGGTTGAGAAAGTGCCGCGCGTAGGCTCTGCAAAGGTCCGACTGCCGTCGGAATTTCTCGGCAGGAACCAGAAGTTCTGATCCGAATTGTTTTCGGAAAATCTCCGTTCGCCTCGGGACAGGCTAGGATCACCGTTTATGTTCCAGAACTGAGATCCGCTTCCAGTTCCAACGCCGGCAAAGTCGTCGCCAGTGGCGATGTAAATTGGCGTACCAGTCTGGAACTGAGAGACGGCAGAGATGGCCCAGCCACCCAGAACTTTACCCACAAAGCTGGAACGATCGCGGAAGAACGGGAACTCATAGATGCCGTTGATTACCAGCACATGAC
>JACCTF010000347.1 GCA_013812565.1 Pyrinomonadaceae bacterium
CGCCAAGCGATTCGACTAGCGCGTTATGCGGGAGCCGAGCGTGATGCAACGAGCGAGTTGCAGGAAGCCGAAGCGCAACTTGAGCAAGCCGAAAACGCTTGGCGTTTAAAGCAGGACACGGCTGAAATTGATCGGCTCGCACGTCGCGCGACCAGCATCGGAGCAAGCGCTGAAGAACAAGCGGAAGCGCGCAAGGCTGCGCGCCTGCGGCGTGAAGATATCGCCCGCCGCGATGAAGCCGTGCGCCAAGCCGAAAAAACGACCGCCACGGCTGAGCAACAGATCGAGGATTTGCGAGCGGCCTTAAGTAAGGAGACACGCGCACGCGAACTAGCTGATCGTGACCTGGCAAGCGCTAATCAACAGCTACGTGATCTTCGTTCAGAGGTCGCACGCTTGCGTGACGAGGTGCAGACGACACGCACCCAAAGCGAAGATGCCAAAGTCAAACTAGCCAGACTCGAAGGCGAGAGAAGCGTTGAGGTTGCGCGCCGCGAAAGTGAACAGCGTCTGGCGCAGCAACGTGAGGCCGCCGCCACGCTCAAGCAGACTCTCGCGCGTTACGGCACAATCCGCGAAACAGAACGCGGCATGGTGCTGACGCTTCCCGATTCGTTGTGGACGAGCGCGCGTGCCAGCCAACTTACCCCAGCCGCCGCAGCGAAGATTGAACCGCTGGCGGCATTGCTTGCCAACAACCCTGACTACCAGGTTGTTATCGAAGTTCATACAGACAATCGCGGCGACACAACTTCGCTACAACAACTTACACAGGATCGCGCTGAAGCGTTGGCCCGGCAATTTATTGCATCGGGAGTGGCCGATGCGCGCATTCAAGCTAACGGCCAGGGAGCAGCAAAGCCCATTGCTCCCAACACTCGCCCGGCCGGACGCCTGCGCAATCGCCGCACAGAGATTACGCTCGTGCCCACAAGCGCGACGAGCACCGCAAGCACAAATTGAAAATCAGATGTTAGATGTCGGATGTCAGATGTTAGTTAAAACTAAAACTGACCTCTAGCCTCTAGCATCTGACATCTGCTTCGTATGTCGCTGCTGGAAGTTGTACAACTCGTCGGTTACAGCACGGGAGCGTGGCTGCATCTGTGGATGGGCGCGCTGCTTGTGAAGCGGCGACGCGGGTTAGGGAAAACCGAGCGCGTGCTGCTGGCGCTCGCCATCAGTATCGGTGGATGGCACGCGAGCAATCTGGTCATCACATTGATTACGTTGCTCGGTTTGGAGAGCGCACGCTGGAGCGTACCCGTACGTGCGGCAAACACGGTGGCCGTCACAAGCATCACCTTCTCTTACTCGTTTCTCCTCCACGTTCATCTGCACTTGTGGGCTAATGCGCGAAAGCGCCCGCTAACATTCACGGAACGCGCGCGCGTTTACCTCTCGTACATTCCAACGCTTTTTCTCGTTATCGCGCTACCCCCTCTGTGGACTGGCGAGTCCGTGCGGATGCTTGAAAGCGTTCCGCACCTTGTGCTGCCCTTCGCTTTGTGGGCAGCTTATGTGCTGACGCTAATTGCCATAACAGACTTGCTGATTGCACGCCTCGCTTCCTCTGCGCGCGAGCGACGGTTCCTCCAGACGCTCGCGGCTTCACTAATTACAATCGGCGTATTGATTCTGCTGGTTCATGTCTTTGAGGTCGGCAAAGGTACGACCTTCGGCTTGTATTTGGAGACCGTTGCCAACCTCGGATCGTTGCTGCCGACGGCGCTGCTTGCCTATTACATCTACCGCTACCGCCCGCTCGAACTAATCATCAGAGAGAGTTTGATTGTCGCATCCTTCGCCGCCTTTGTGCTCGTCATTTACCTGTTCGGCATACGCACCGTGGGACAGTGGTTGACCGTGCGTTACGGTTTGCGACCGGGCGCAGTAGAGTCGCTGCTGATTCTGGCGCTCGCGCTTCTCGCGGCTCCTGTACGTCTGTGGCTTGACCGGTATTTTCATCAACTCTTCGGGCGCGAAGCAACGCTTTATCGTGATGTCGTCGCAGGCATCGGAAGCCTCGGCGGTCAGTACAAGCAACTGCCTGAACTGCTGCGCTTTGTCGAAGAACAAACAAAGCAAGCTTTGGGTTTGCGGCGCATCCGGGTTGTTCCATACAACCTGTATGCTTCGTCCGACAGCGGCATTGATTCACATGCCACAATCCGTGTTGAAGAAGTGAGCGAAGAAGCGAATGGATTGCCTCCTTGGCTCAGTAAACTTTTGGAACTTGCCAAAGAGAACGAGTGGACATCGGTTAACGACACTCTCGCTTTGCAAGAACACGGCTATGAAACGGCTTACGCGTTGCGGCGCGAAGATCGAGTGGTTGGAGTGATGCTGATTGATGCCGCGAAAGACGCGTTGACGCCTGATGTGCGTGCCGTGCTCGAAGTGCTTGCCGGTCAGGTCGCCATCGCCATCGAAGAATGTCGCTTGGTGGATGAGAACGTGCGTCTGGAGAGACGGCTCGCACAGGGCGAACGCTTGGCAGCGCTGGGCCGGATGGCTGCCACCGTGGCGCACGAAGTCAAAAATCCTCTCTCGGCCATCAAGTCAATTGCGCAGGTGATGCGCGAGGATCAAAGCCTAACGCACGAATACGGGCGTGATCTCGAACTCATTGTTGGCGAAACAAACCGTCTGAGTCGCAGCGTTACACAACTTCTGAGTTTCGCGCGTTATGCGCCGCCATCGGATGCGCCGTGTGGCGCGGACGAACTCGTTCGCGCCGTCGTCGAACTGTTCAACGCGCAAGCAAAAGAAAGCGGCGTTAGGTTGGAGCATCAGGCTGAGGCACGCTGCGAGGTTGACGGTCGGCAATCGGCAGCGGTGCGTGATGCACTCTCAAACCTTTTGCTCAATGCTTTGCAAGCGACTCCGGCCGGCGGGCGTGTGAGGGTTGAAGCGCATGTGGACGGAGACGATTTGTTAATCTCAGTCACAGATGGCGGGACGGGCGTTCCTGTTCACTTGCGCGAGCGCATCTGGGAACCGTTCTTCACCACCAAACAGAGGGGCACGGGGCTCGGCCTCGCCATCGTTCGCAAACGCATGGAAGATGTCGGCGGTGCGGCGCGACTCGCCACGAAGCA
Source organism: Pyrinomonadaceae bacterium (assembly GCA_013812565.1). Lineage (GTDB taxonomy): Bacteria > Acidobacteriota > Blastocatellia > Pyrinomonadales > Pyrinomonadaceae > JACCTF01. The sequence goes on from JACCTF010000347.1 coordinate 3,102, forward strand.
TGACGGCAAAGGCATGCGCTTCGAGTTGCATTTACCACTCGCACGCGTCCGGTAACATCTGCCGATAGCTTTCAAGGAAAAAGTTTAGAGTACCGCCTTCAGGCGGGTTGTGCTGAGAGGAAAGCGCTTGAATAAAGTCGGTACTCCAAACGAACGAAACGATTACCCTTCCAGTCTTTCGCTTGAACCCTATCGCGGCACGCTTCAAAAACTCTCCTTGAAATGAACTCATCCTGTTAAATGCTTGCCTTTGGCGGTACATCTGTATGAAGATGACAGCGATTTCAATCTTCAATCAAAACACTGCTTTTTCTTTAGATGACGCAGTGGAATTTACCTCCGCTAACATTATTTGAATTATGAGTGAAACCTACTTTGTCACTGGGGCGCAGGGTTTCATCGGCGCATGGATCGTCAAAGCGCTGGTTGAACGTGGTGATGCGCCGGTTGCCTTCGACCGCAGCGACGATGCGCGTCGCCTCGACGCGATCATGGATGGAGACGCACGCGCGAGCGTTCGTTTCATCACGGGCGACATCACAAACCAAGCGGTAGTGCGCGAGGCGCTGGTAAGTTCAGGAGCCAGACGCATCATTCACCTTGCCGGGCTGCAAGTGCCGACATGCAAGGCCGATCCGGTGGCGGGCGCGCTTGTTAACGTCGTCGGCACGCTCAATGTCTTTGAAGCGGCGCGCGAGTGTGGTGCAGAGCGTGTGGTCTATGCTAGTTCAGCAGCCGTGTATGGC
>JACCTF010000350.1 GCA_013812565.1 Pyrinomonadaceae bacterium
GCATCTGCCTGATAGCCGTTACCACACGGCGCGCGGCACCCAACATACGGGCGAATTCATCCGCGTCATCGCGTTCCATCAATTCCGCCATTACCGCGACATCACCACCCGCGCAGAACGCGCGACCAGCGCCTGTAATCACCACGACGCGAGCGGCCTGATTAACCGCCGCGCGCTCCAACACTTCGGCCAAGTCGCGCCGCATTCGACCGGCAAAAGCGTTGAGCTTCTCCGGTCGATCAAGCGCCACGGTGACAATGCCAGCTTCTTCAGTGACTTTAATGTGTTCGTGTGACATATGAAATAATAGTGATGAGTCAGAACCTGACTTGTCACTCATCACTTTGTTGACCTTTGAACTGTGGTTTGCGTTTGCTCTTGGTTATCTCTACGGCGACTAAAACCAGTCAGAAGAAGGTAGCGCCGTCGCGCGTAGCGCGTCAAGCGCTTTCACGGCAGACACCCTTTATTTCAAAACTCAGTCCGCCGATTGGCTGCTGGATGCTGCTTGACAGGCGGAGTGTGCGGCGCGTAGGGTTTGGCTCCGCCGTTCGCGGAGGCGCATCTGTTCTGGTGAACGGCGCGGTCTTCAAAACCGTTTGTGAGCCTGCGAGAGCCGGCTTGGGTAGGTTCGATTCCTACACGCCTCCGCCATTGAAAAGCAGACGTTAGATACTAGATGTCAGTAATTGGCGTCTAACTAACATCTGACATCCGACATCTAACATCTCTTTTATGCAGGACTGGATCGCGCTCAACATGACAGTGGGAATTGGCCCGCGTGTGGCGGCGCGGCTGCTTGAACGGTTCGGCTCAGCCAGTGCGATCTTCGCTGCGACGCGCGGAGAGCTAGAAGGATTGCGTTTGCCGGCCGAGACTATTGAAAGCATTCTCATGCGCGATCAGCATCAAGCGGCTGTCGAAGATCTTGAGCGTGTGCGTGCGCTTCCGGCGGATGTTCTGATTCTTGATGACGGAACCTACCCGGCGCTGCTGCGCGAAATTGGTGACCCGCCGATTACGCTCTACGTTCAAGGCGCATGGAGCCTCTGTCTTGAGAATCCGTGCGTGGCAGTTGTTGGCTCACGGCGTTCTTCAACCTATGGGCAGAACACTGCGACGATGTTGGCGCGCGACCTGGCGAGTCGCGGTGTAACGATCATTTCAGGATTGGCGCGGGGCATTGATGCGGCGGCGCATCGTGGAGCGCTCGAAGCAGGCGGACGAACGGTGGCAGTGATGGGAACTGGCCTTGATGAAGTCTATCCGCGCGATCACCGCAAACTTGCCGAAGATATTCTGGCGGCGGGCGGCGCGCTGGTGTCGCAGTTTCCTTTGGGCACGCCGCCCACGCCGCAGAACTTTCCATATCGCAATCGCATCATCAGCGGGTTGAGTTTAGGCGTCGTGCTGGTTGAAGCGGCGGAGAACAGCGGTTCTTTGATCACTGCTAGGCTGGCGCTGGAGCAGGGTCGCGAAGTCTTCGCAGTCCCCGGCAACATTAGTTCAAAAAACTCTTTTGGAACGAACTTTTTGATCAAAGGCGCGGGCGCAAAACTTGTTCAGCAATGGCAAGATATTGCATCAGAACTTCCACCTGCCATCGCTGCTCGGTTGCTTCCGCCGGCTCCAAAGAAAAAGGAAAAATCCGCGCTGCTCGCGCAACTCGCCCTCGTGCCCGAAGGTTTGTCTGAGCACGAGCGGAACGTTCTGCTTTTGATAAGCGCGGATGAACCGGCACACATCGATGCGCTGGTCGAATCAAGCAAACTCTCGATACCGGAACTGGCAAGCGCGCTGCTCGGACTTGAAGTACACGAACTCATCCGGCAACTACCCGGTAAATGCTTTGTGAGAAAACTGTGATTGGACATGAGCGCGGCAGTCGTGCAAGAGTAAAAGAGCCGGGGGCAAGCGCACGTCTCTGGGTACGCATCTAAGAAAAAGTTGAACCCTGATCGTTTAATTTCCACCTCACAAGCAAATATAAAAGCAATTTACAACTGTCGCTTCGGCAAAACGTCAAGGCGACGAAAGATAAAGTGATGACAAAGAATTTAGTTGTTGTTGAATCACCAGCGAAAGCCAAAACCATTAGTAAGTATTTAGGCAAAGACTTTCGCGTGCTCGCCTCGCTCGGCCATATTAAGGATTTACCGTCGAAGGGGTTGGGCGTTGATGTCGAGGATAATTTTCAACCGACCTACGAGGTTATTCCGGATTCAAAGAAGCGTAACAACAAAAAGATCATTGCCGAGTTGAAGAAGGCGGCCAAGGAAGCTGACGCCATCTATCTCGCCGCCGACCCGGACCGCGAAGGCGAAGCGATCTGCCAACATTTAGCGGAAGAAATTGTTCCGAAGCGTCCTGCCAAACCTTCGTACCGCGTGATGTTCAACGAGATCACGAAGCGCGCGGTGCAGGACGCCTTCAAGGAACCGAAGCAGATCGATTCTAATTTGGTTAACGCACAGCAAGCCAGGCGCGTGCTTGATCGCTTGGTTGGTTACAAAGTTTCACCCTTGCTGTGTCGCACCATCGGCGGAAGATTGAGCGCCGGACGCGTCCAGTCCGTCGCTTTGCGAATGGTTGTTGAGCGTGAACGCGAGATCGAAAAATTCGTTAAGACCGAATACTGGACTATCACCGCCAATCTGGCCGCAAATCTTCCGCCGCAGTTTGATGCTCGGCTCTTTCGCGTTGATGAGAAGACGGTGAAGACCGGCGGCTTTGATCAAGAGTTGAAGAAGAACGAGATTCTGATCGGCTCTGAAGGGCAAGCGCAAGAGATTGTCCAGGAAGCAGAACAGCAGCCCTATAAAGTCAGAGATGTTTCCACCAAGGAGCGCAAACGCAATCCGGTTCCGCCTTTCACCACCTCGAAACTGCAACAGGAGGCGGCGCGCAAGCTCGGCTTTGCAGTGAAGAAGACGATGATGATTGCGCAGAAACTCTATGAAGGCGTAGAGCTTGGAGCAGAAGGCGCAGTCGGCCTGATCACATACATGCGCACGGATTCAACGCGCGTCTCGGAAACAGCGCTTGGCGAAGTGCGTGACTTTATCGGCAAACAGTACGGCGCGAACTACCTGCCGGAAAAGGCCATTCATTACCGTTCGAAAAAAGATGCGCAGGACGCGCACGAAGCCGTTCGTCCGACGGATGTTGCACGCACACCGGAAGCACTAGCCTCATACCTCGATAAGGAAGCGCTCAAACTATACCGCTTAATCTGGCAGCGCTTCGTCGCATCGCAGATGATGCCTGCCGTCTACGACCAAACAACCATCGACATCGAAGCCGGGCGCTTTCTGTTTCGTGCAACGGGCGCGGTGCAGAAGTTCGACGGCTTCCTACGCGTGTACGAAGAAGGGCGCGACGAGCAAGCAGATGAGGACGATGAGGCCGCGCGCAAACTGCCCCCCGTCGAACAAGGCGAGTCGCTCCGCCTCAACTCAGTGACGCCCGAACAGCACTTCACCGAACCGCCGCCGCGCTTTACCGAAGCGACGCTCGTTAAGATGCTCGAAGAGAAAGGCATCGGGCGCCCCTCAACCTACGCGGCGATTATGTCAACCATCATCGACCGCGAGTATGTTGAGAAGCATGAAAATCGTTTCCACCCAACTGCGCTTGGCACAACGGTAAATGATCTGCTCGTCGCGAGCTTTAATGATCTGTTCAACGAATCTTACACGGCGCGGATGGAGGAGGAGCTGGATGAGATCGAAGAAGGAAAACTGAAGTGGACGAAAGCCTTGCATGGATTCTATGAGAAGTTTGCGAAGGATCTGAAAATCGCCGAGAAGGAGATGAAGGCCGCCAAGCAGCAGGCTATCCCGACCGATGAGATATGCGAGAAATGCGGAGCCGGGATGGTCATCAAGTTCGGCCGCTTCGGCCAGTTTCTTGCTTGCTCGACCTATCCTGAATGTCGCACAACGCGTGAGATCGCGCGCCCGGCCAGCCAGACAGACACCAATGGAGCAACTGCCACGAACGGCAAATCAACAAACTCTCAAACAACGAAGAAGGTCGATGGTGATGGCGGGGCAACGGCAACTGCTGAAACCGAGGAATGTGAGTTGTGCGGCCGGCCGATGGCGCTCAAGCGCGGGCGTTTCGGTCAATTCCTGGGCTGCACCGGATACCCCGAATGCCGCAACATACGCAAGATCAATCGCAGCGGCGCGGTTGCTCCGGCTCCTGTTCTGCTTGATGAGCAGTGTCCGGTGGACGGCGCACAGCTCGCCCGCCGACACGGGCGCTTCGGTGAGTTCGTCGCCTGCTCAAACTATCCAACGTGCAAGTACATCAAACGCGAGACGACAGGGATTGCGTGTCCGCGCCCCGGCTGTAAAGGTGAAATTCTTGTTAAGAAATCGAAGCGCGGCAAAGCCTTCTACGGCTGCTCGGAGTATCCGAAGTGTGAGACGGTGTTCTGGGACAAGCCTATTGTCGAGCCTTGTCCGCAGTGCAACGCGCCATTTCTTTTAGAGAAGACGACGAAGAAGGAAGGCACCATGCATATCTGTGCGCGCGAGGAATGTGGGTTCCGAGCACCGGCGACTCCTGTTATGCAGAAGGATGATCCGGCAGCGAGGGCTGAGCAGCGAATCTAAAATTAAAGGCGACATTGCGCCAACGTAACTTCACCAAACTTAAAGCCACCTTCAAAACTAATCGAGTTTTAAAGGTGGCTTTAGCTTTCACGGTCTTGGATTACGTGCGCTTGGTGTCGCTGTACACGTTTGTACGGGGCGGGGTATCCGGAGTGCGATCAACCACCGTCTGCTTCGGCTTTCTCAAAAGGCCGGCAAGTCCGGCTAAACCGAGTAAGCCCAGCCAACCAAAGTCAGTATCATCATCGCGCTCAACAACTCTGGTGGTTTGGGCATTTGTGTTAGTAGAGTAATTGGCATTTGCGGAATTGAAGTTAGAGCTGTTTTGGGCAGATGCCGAGATGGTTAATGGCAACACAGCCAGACCAAAGGTGAAGACGCCGGTTCTTACAGCTTTATGTAAAGTGTAAAGTTTCATATCGTAAATTTCCTCTTTGATAGTTAAGCCCAGAATGTACTAGGCGTGGGACAAGATTGATTACATACATTAACGGAAAGTGGCCGAAATGTGTGTACTGATTCTACTGGTTAAATCGAAATCCGTTGCCGATAAGCAATAGTTGTGCCGTCTGTCGAGTTAAGAGGACGACAGCGGTTTTCTGTACAAAAACTAACAAAAAGCATTGTGTTGAAAGCGTCGTCTGTATCAAACACGGTTGGAGTCTAGCTAGTAAATGGCTGTTGACGCTTCGTTGTTTATAATGCTAAACAGAGAACTCATTGCGATAACAGTTCAGAGTCTGTAGTGCGGAGTGCAAAGTTTTCAAACTAAAGCGGGGTCATGCATAACAACCCCGCGCTTCGAACTTCGCACCCTGAACTCTTACCATTGGCGCTCAAGCTGGCATACACAAGCATTTCCGTTTTATGCTTGCCGTGAACTACTAACGGCGCAGTCGGGTATTGCTCTCGCTCAGCAAAAGCCACGTTAATCCGCCGACAAATTCAGGAGATTCGCCGCAATGTTACAAGGTTACACAACAGTCGCCCTGCTTATTTGCTCACTGCTATTGCCAAGTTTGCAGGTGGGCGCACAACAACCCGCGATCCAACGAACTTCAGCACAAGCGCCTGCGACGCCAACCTCAATTCCAACTCAACCAGCTTCGCATATTGCCCTGACTGCTGCCGCCTCAACCTCTGCGGTAGACCCTAGCGACCCGGTCGAACGCATCAAGGACGAGGGACTCAACCGCTCGCAGGTGATGCCGACGCTTTCGTATTTAACCGATGTTATCGGGCCACGCCTGACGGCCTCGCCCAATATGAAGCGAGCCAACGAATGGACGCGCGATAAGTTGACGGAGTGGGGCATGCAGAACGCCCACCTCGAAGCGTGGGGGCCGTTCGGGCGTGGATGGACATTGAAGAGCTTTTCCGCGCAGGTCACTGAGCCGCAGAACATTCCGTTGATTGCTTATCCGAAAGCTTGGTCGCCCGGAACAAACGGCCCACTCACCGGCGAAGTAATTTATGTTGATGCGAAGACGGAAGCGGATCTACAAAAGTATAAAGGCAAGCTTCGCGGTGCAATCGTCCTAACCGGCCCGGTGCGTGAACTCAAGGCACACTTCCAACCGCAGGGAACGCGTTTGACGGAAAAGGAACTGCTTGAACTCGCTGATGCTCCTGAGCCTGGGACACGCCAGAACCGCCGTTACCAACGGATGCTCAGTCAAATCGCCGCATTGAAATTTGAGCCGACAAAGCTTCAGTTTCTCATTGACGAGGGAGCCGCGTTGCTGATTGATCCGAGTCGCGCGGGCGACGGTGGCACAATCTTTGTGCAATCGGCGACTGTGCCGCAACCGTTCTCCATTGAAGCGGTGATGGGCGCACGGCTCACGCCCTGGGCCAAGGACGCGCCCAAGTTCGTGCCGCAAATCGTGATGGCGACCGAACACTACAACCGCCTGGTGCGCATGATTCAGCAGAACCAGAAGTTGAAGATGACGGTTGATCTGGCCGTGCAGTTTCACGACGAAGACCTCATGGGCTACAACACCATTGCTGAGATTCCGGGCACCGATCTCCGTGAAGAGGTTGTGATGCTCGGCGGGCACATGGACTCGTGGCACTCGGGAACCGGCGCGACTGACAACGCCGCCGGTTGCGCCGTCACGATGGAAGCGATGCGCATTATCAAAGCATTGAACTTACAGCCACGACGCACGATCCGCATTGCTTTGTGGAGTGGCGAAGAGCAGGGATTGTTCGGCTCGCGCGCGTATGTGGCTGAGCACTTCGGCACGCTCAGCGACGGGTCAACGGCGGCAGCAATGGCGGCGATGATGGGAGGGCGGCAACAGAAGGTAACACCAAAGCCCGCCCACGAACGCTTCTCCGCCTACTTCAATCTCGACAACGGCACTGGCAAAATCAGAGGGGTTTACTTGCAGGGAAATGAAGCCGTGCGCCCGATCTTCCGCCAGTGGCTCCAACCGTTCCGTGACATGGGAGCCTCCACGCTCAGCATCTCCGACACCGGGGGCACAGACCACCTCGCGTTTGATGCCGTCGGACTGCCCGGCTTCCAATTCATCCAGGACGAAATCGAATACGAGTCGCGCACGCACCACTCGAACCAGGATGTTTACGACCGCATTCAATCCGACGACATGAA
>JACCTF010000351.1 GCA_013812565.1 Pyrinomonadaceae bacterium
GCTTAGGCCCGGTCGCGTCCGCCGTCAGATAGGGCAGGTTGATCTCGGTTTCCATCGTGGTGGAAAGTTCGATCTTGGCCTTCTCGCCCGCTTCTTTGAGGCGCTGCAAAGCCATCTTGTCGCCGGATAGATCAATGCCTTGATCGCGCTTGAACTCCTCGATAATGTGCTGGATGAGTCGCTCGTCGATGTCGTCGCCGCCAAGGTGCGTATCCCCGTTCGTGCTCTTAACCTCAACGACTCCCTCGCCGACTTCGAGAATCGAGATGTCGAACGTACCGCCGCCAAAGTCGAACACCGCGATGGTCTCGTCCTTCTTTTTGTCGAGGCCATAGGCGAGCGCGGCGGCCGTCGGTTCGTTGACAATGCGCATCACTTCGAGGCCGGCGATCTTGCCCGCGTCCTTAGTGGCTTGGCGCTGTGAATCGTTGAAGTAAGCGGGCACGGTGATAACAGCTTTATCAACTTTTTGGCCGAGGTAATCTTCAGCCGCCTGCTTTAACTTCTGCAAAATCATTGCCGAGATTTCCGGCGGATTCATGTCTTTGCCGCCCGCGGTAACACGTACGTCGCCGTTTCCGGCGCTCTGTACTTTATAAGGAACTTGCTTAATCTCTTCTGCGACCTCGCTAAAACGTCGCCCCATAAAACGTTTGATCGAATAAACCGTATTTTCAGGATTAGTGACTGATTGACGCTTGGCAACTTGACCAACGAGGCGGTTACCATCCTTTGTAAAAGCAACCACCGAGGGCGTCGTGCGACCGCCTTCTGAATTGGTAATCACCGTCGGCTCGCCACCCTCCATCACAGCCACAACCGAGTTAGTCGTACCCAAATCAATGCCGATGATCTTGCTCATTTCTTCCCGTTCTCCGATATTTATATAGTTAGTTGATTGTTAATCGTCCCGGCTCTGAGGTCGGGGGATAAAGCTGTGTAAGGTAAGGTCTTCAGGACAGCTTTTATGCTCCAAATTGTTAGCTTCCCGATACTAAAAAGAGGCATCAATTTGAACGCAGCGACAATATAATATTTGAGTCTTCTTTTGTCAACATGCTTTATACCCACACGTTCACCTTTGCTTCTCAAGCCACGTGTTAGCGAAATTGTCATGTATAGATTAGCTTTTTACTCGTCGCTGGACCTTTCCTCATTCAGTAAGCGCGTGACGAAAAAGATGTAGTGTAGGCCGGAGATTAGCGCTGAAGCGAAGACAATAGTATAGACGGACGGGAGCACATAGCCGCTCAAGCCGGGAAAATGGGCAGCGGTAAGAATCGCCACGATTGCGACGATTTGTACTACGGTATTTATTTTACCGAGCCAAGATGGGCGGAAACGTCGGAAGCCCGTAACAATGTTAATCGCCGCCGAGCCAACCACAATAAAGATGTCTCGACTAATGACGGCCGCCGTCACCCAGAAAGGCACAGGGAAGTGGCGCGGCATCGGGGGGGGGATAATGGAAGGAAGCGATAGGACGATGAAAGCTGTGACCAGCAGAAGTTTATCGGCAATCGGGTCGAGGATCGTACCAAGCTGTGATTTCTGATCGAACCGACGCGCCAGCAAGCCGTCCAACCCGTCTGTGATTCCGGCCAACACGAAAACCGCCAGTGCCCACCCAAATCTTTGATAAAACAGCATTGACACAAAGACGGGGATCAACACCATGCGAATCACCGTGAGGATATTCGGCAGAGTGATGACGCGCGAGGACATAAGTGAATTCGAGATTTGAGATTTGCGATCTCAAATACTCAAGATGTGGAGCGCAATTCGAGGAGAGAGACTTCTGGCGGACAACCATAGCGCACCGGCAGCACTACCGTGCCAACGCCGCGCGAAACGTAGATTTGTGTTTCTCCGCGACGCCCCAAACCGCGCAACAGGCGGCGGCGCGGTTGGCCGGAAGCGGATCGCTCTGCACGCCATGTGATCTGCCCACCGTGCGTATGACCGCTCAGAACAAGGTCAACGCCGGCGCGCGCCGCTCGGCGCAACACCACGGGGTTATGCGCCAGTAAAAGTTTCATTTCATCGACGCGCGACCCGGCCAGCGCAAGTCCGAGGTTTTCAAGCCCGACCATCGTGTCATCGACGCCCGCCAACCACAACGAAGCCCCGCGATGCTCGAAGCGCATTCCTTCGTTGACTAGCATCCGTATGCCTTCGGCGCGAAACAGATCGCTGACCAGCGCGGCATCCGTCCAGTGATCGTGATTACCGAGCACTGCGTAGACGCCGCAACGCGCTCGCAAGCGTCCGAGCATCTCGGCGCACGGCGCTGCATACTCGCGTTCGTGCGAAACGTAATCGCCGGTGAGCGCTATGATGTCCGGCTCAAGGTCATTCGCGGCAGCGACAGCGCGTTCAATCTGCTCGCGTCCGGTAAACGGGCTGTGATGAAGATCTGAAAGCTGAACGATGCGCAAGCCGTCGAGCGCGGGTGGAAGGCGTGGCAAAAGAATTGAGTGTCGCTCAACTGTAAGGAGAAAAGGCTCGGCAAACGCCGAGCGTCCGGCATGTACCAAACTAGCTGCCAGAGAACGCAGCAACGGAGTTCTGCGTGAGCGCAAGAGGGGGCGAGGCTTTCTCCATGGCGCAGGGTTCATCATCTTCTTCGACGTATTCTCAGGCGGAAGACTTTCTTTAGGATTACCGTTCACTGTCCGGCAAGTTACATTTGTGTGAAGTCCGCGCATTATAGTGATGGAAGGTCGTGAACGCAACAGCAGCGCGCCGACTCACCCACAACTCCACTTCTAATTGCTTGTTGCGGCTCATCCAGCTCACATTTGACAACAACCCGACAACAGAAGATCACGCGAGCGCTTTTAATCTTTTAATCGAAAAGAGACTGTTCAACAGCGGTCGCCGCTTTTTTCGGCGCGCGCTTCTTCGCGGTTGAACCCGGATGCGCAGCCAAGTGTTCGGCGTTGAAGCCAAGCTCGCGCAGGTGCGCGGCGAACTTCGCCTCGCCGTGCATCGTGATAATTCTCTGCGCACCCGACTCACGCGCTACGCGCACAAGGTCGTTGAAGTCTGCGTGGTCGGAAAGCGGCAGTATCAAGTCCACGTCCTTGTACATGTACGGAGCGCTTTTGTGAAGTGCCCAACCCGTCAGCAAAATCACATAGCGCCGCTCGATGCGGGTAATCATCGGCTGCTTGCGGCAACCTGGCGGTGTGATGAGCACGCGCCCGCGCAGTTGCTCCCGGTCGTAGCGTTCGTAGGGCCCGGAAAAATGCACGCCAAGCTCGCGGTAAATTTCCGCGACGTTCCACACCGAACCATGCAACGTCACGCGGTAGCCGCGCCGCAGAAGTAGTTCCAGCGCCTCCTGACTTTTGCCGAGCGCGTAGGCGAGCACTACCGGCACACGGTTGTCTGAAAGCGCGCGGTCGACGGCGGCGTAGAGGCGTGCGATTGTCGCTACGTCCGGCGGAAACTGGTACTGCGGATCGCCGAATGTTGATTCCATAATCAGCGTATCGCACGGAATGATGACGGCTGATTCCGCCGCGACGTTCGGACGCAGCTTATAATCGCCGGTGTAAACAAGGCGCTCGCCATCCGTTTCAACCAACACTTGCGCCGATCCCAAACAGTGGCCCGCGGGAAACATCGTTAAGGCGTAACGACCGTAATCACGCCGCTCGCCATACTGAAGCGCCTCGACCTGTGCCTCGCCGCGACGATGACGAAAGATGCGCGCCGTCTCCGGCGTGCTGATAATCGCTTGATGCCCCGCCGTGTGGTCCGAGTGAGCGTGCGAAATCACGCAGCGGTCACGTGGACCGGCAGCATCAAACCACAGATCCAAATCCGGCAGGTATAGTCCATCACGGTACTCAACTCTCAACATGCCGCACGCCTTCCGTTACCGATCCGACCGCTATCACCAAACGTTGAGAGGTTAGGAATACCTGCTCGCGCCTTACTATTTACTACAAGCATTTGCATTTTTGTTTCCAGGAGAAGTAGTGAAGCTATTATAGTGGACTAGCCTTGACGCACACCACCGAGCGCTTCAGAGACTTTCAAATTATGACCGAACATTCACGCGGCAACCACATATCCTCAGACACAGCATTAGCAAATCGAGTCGAGCGCCGTCGCCGCACAGTGCGCCGTCTGCTGCGCGCTGAAACAATCTACCTTGTTGCGCTCATGAGCTTCGCCGTACTCGCCCTGCTCGCTCACACGAACGCATACTTTGCGTGGGACTTGGTCGTCGCACACGCCTTACAAACCATTTCCCTACCGGGAATCCCCGGCTTGATGCGCGCTGTCTCCATTTTCGGCAACGGCTGGACGCCCTTTGCCATCACGATTGTAACTGCTATCGCGTTCCTCGCCTTTCGGCGACAAAGCGAAGCCGTCTGTTTGATTTTGAGCGCAGGCGGAGGCGCAACCGTTAACCGCTTGCTGAAATTGTTGATTGGGCGTCCACGCCCGACCCGTGATCTTGTGATGGTCTTCGGCGACCTCGGCAGTCAGAGTTTTCCTTCCGGGCACGTCACATTCTATGTCTGCTATTTCGGATTCATCTTCTTCGTCGCTTATGCGCTTCTGCCACGCGGATCACATGCGCGCCGCCTTGCCCTCACGCTTGCGACGCTTCCCGTTCTGCTCGTTGGGTTTTCGCGCGTCTACCTCGGCGCGCACTGGCCCAGCGATACGCTCGGCGCATACCTTGTGAGCGGCGTGTGGCTCGCTTTTAGTTTAAGCGTGTACCGCTGGTGGAAACAGCGCGCACCGCTTCGCAAAGAGATCTGATAGAAGTTCGGAGGGTGACTCAAGAAGCGGAGAAGAAGTTCAGAGTACCGCCTTTAGGCGGGTTCGGCACTCGGCTTCGTATCAAGCAACAATCGCCAGTTGTTGGTCGGCTCAGCCGGGATGCGTTTGTTGCGCTCCACCCAATCGATGATCAGTTCACGTATCTCTTCGCCGGAGCGGTAGAGAACCGGCGCATCTTTGTACATCGTGTATCCACCGCCGCCGTTCGTGCGGTAGTTGTTCGTGGCAAGACGGAACTTCTGCGCGGGGCTGATTAGATTTCCTTGATAACGTAGATTTTGAATGCGCCGACCCAACGGCTTCGCGGTGTCTATTTCGTAAGTAACCCCTTCAGCGCTGTCGAAGTTGTAACCGGGAACCTTTTCGTCAACGAGATCGGTCACCGGTTTGTTCGGTG
>JACCTF010000353.1 GCA_013812565.1 Pyrinomonadaceae bacterium
CCTTAGGCACCGTCACTGGCGATCTCAAAGGCGCGATCAGCGCCACGCTGCTTGAGCTCACGCCGGGCGAGAATGGACGCTTTATCGGTCGGATACAACACCGAGGTTTGGTCACTGAGTCTGGAGACAAGATCTTCCAGGCCGAAGCGTTAATAGATTTAACACCCGTGAGCGAGGGCGTGTTCTACGGCCTCTACCGACCGATCACCATAGCGGGCGGAACCGGGAGGTTTGAGAAGGCCACTGGCGCGATGACACCTTACGGCGTCTTGGACACTAACCGCAGAGAAGTAGTGCTCAGGTATCGCGGAGAAGTCTGCACTGGTAGGTAAAGACTTCTCTACCGCACTGATCCTGTTCTCTACACCTGCGCCCGTGAACTCTGGTCGCGGCGCTCTTCTTCAACACGTAGACCACTCTAAGGAAGGAGTACGAGCATGAAACGCATTCTCTTTGTGTTATCCCTTGTAGTCTTTGTCGCCGGCCTCTCCGTTTTGTCGCTGTTTTTGAGCAGCAGAGGGGAAGGTATTCAAGCTCTCGTGCCAAGCGTGCAAGCCGGTGACGGCGGATCAGTCGCTCCACGGCTGGAAGGCACCTGGCGCGTCACCGTCACGCCGCGCGGCGCCCCTCCTGGCACACCTTCTGACTTTCAATCCCTGATCACATTTACCAGAGGCGGGGCACTGCTTGAGTCGAACACCTTCCTGCCTCCCGCGGCAGCCACGACCGGTCACGGGACATGGCACAGAACCGGATATCGAGAGTTCACCTACACGTTCGAGAAATTCCTGGCAGACAATCCGACGACTCCCGAAACGCCGAACGATCCTGGAATTTTTAGAGTTAGGGAGACTCTTCACATCGAGCGGGACAGCTACACCGGCAGCGCGACGGCAGAGATATGCGACGCCGTGGGCGGCGGGTGTGTGTCTATCGGTTGTTCCACCAATGTGGGCACACGGATGGCAGCGGAAGCGCCGGTATGTCCGCTGTAAGGTGAGACATAGAACCGAAGCCAACATCTCGCGGTTTCTTAAATTAAAAGAGAAAAGGAGAAAATCATGAGCGCACGTTGTTCGGAATTAGAAAACATCCACAAGGTGATTGACCTATACATTGACGGCGTTCGCAACGGGAATGTCGAATCACTCCGCCAAGCCTTCCATGCGCAGTCATCTAAGTACTTGAAAGTGACGGGTGACAGCAGTTTTGGCTATTGAAACATGCGAATTTGCTGGCTTTTTGAAGATTCTTGCTGGCAAACCCATGAAATTTTGTAACTACTCAGCCCCTTGCCTGTGAATAAAGACAGACAAGAGGAAGAGAATTTGCTAATTTAACCGAGCGATGAAGCGTGAGGAAATCAAAGCTATCTATGACCTTGGGCCTGATGCTGTTTTTGATTTGGTCGAACGCCTCTTTCGCTTGATTGAAGAACAACAGCTTGAGCTTGCTACTTTGAAAGCCCGAGTCAAAGAACTGGAAGATCGTCTGGCGACTAACAGCCGCAATAGCAGCAAGCCTCCGTCGAGCGATAGCTTTGGGAAAAAGACAAAATCCTTGCGGCAGCCCGGTTCCAAGAAATCCGGCGCACAGACTGGACATCTTGGCAGTGCTCTCTCTTATGTTGAAACTCCAGACCGTCTGGTTATTCATGACCCAGTGCGGTGTGCTACTTGTGGATGCTCGCTGGGTGAAGTGGCGTCGAGCGTCTGCCCGGAGCGAAGACAGGTCTTTGATGTGCCACCCTTGAAGTTGGAAGTGACAGAACACAGGGTTTCTCGCAAAGAATGTCCGCAGTGCGATCACCAAAATGTTGGCACATTCCCGGCAGCAGTTCCAACCGGCGCGAGCTACGGCGAAGGTGTGAGAAGCCTGGCGCTCTATTTGAACAAAGAACATTTCATACCGAGCCTGCGAACCTGTGCGATATTTGAAGCCTTGTTTAAGCAACCGCTCGCTGAAGGGACGCTCGCGACGGCCGTGGAGTTTTGCGCTCTGGAATTGGGTGAGATTGAAGAAGTAATCAAAGAAGCCGTGGTTCAAGCGCGAGTTGGCCACTTTGATGAAACGGGTATGCCTGTAGCGGGTAAGCGTGGCTGGTTGCACTCTGCCAGCACGGCGCACTGGACGCACTACGCCTATCACGAAAAACGCGGCTCTGCGGCGACCGAAGAGATCGGCATCTTGCCGCAGTTTAGCGGTCGAGCGTGTCACGACGGCTTTCAGGCGTATATGAAATATGGTTGTCCACACTCGTTGTGCAATGCCCATCACTTGCGGGAGTTGACCTTCCTCGACGAGCAGCTTGGGCGCGAGTGGGCACATGAGATGAAAGCGCTGTTGTTGGAAATTAAGCAGGGAGTGGATGAAGCGAAGCTGCGCGGCCAAAGTGAACTGCCCGGCCAAAGGCGAGCAGCCTTCGCGCAGCGCTATGAAGAAGTCTTGAGCAAAGGATTTGCGGCAGAAGCAAAAGAGCCCGCGCCAGAGAGCGGAAAGCGTGGACGCAAGAAGCAAAGCAAAGCGAAGAACCTGCTTGATCGGTTGCGCAAGTACAAAGAAGAAACATTGTGCTTCATGAAAGACTTTGCCGTGCCATTTGATAACAACCTTGCCGAGCGAGATTTGCGAATGATGAAAGTCCAGCAGAAAGTCAGCGGGTGCTTTCGCACCGCGCAAGGAGCCAGAGACTTCTGCCGAATTAGGAGCTACATCTCGACGATGAAGAAGCAAGGCCATAACGTTTTAGAAGCCCTCAGGAGTGTCTTTGCTGGCACTCCTCTTGTCCCAGCCTCACCCGGCTGAGTAGTTACCTTCTTTGTAGCTATAGCGAAAATAGTTTTCACGAGCGCGGGCGTTTTTCTCAACTTGCTTTTGATACTTCGTCCACTTCTTCGTAACTTGAGTTACGCCTTTAACCATCGCATCGTTTAGATTCAAAGCTACAAGACCTCCAACGAAGACTTACCCCTGTCGGTATAATTAAGATGCGGACAGGTCAGATGGAACACGAAAGTCACATCGTTCTCAGGCGCAACCCTTAAC
>JACCTF010000364.1 GCA_013812565.1 Pyrinomonadaceae bacterium
TTCTATTTTGACCCAACGCCAGGGCAATTATTTGCGACTCCGCCAGCGAATCGGTATGGGACTTCAGGTCCGAACGTGATTCGCGGACCCGGCAGGCACAACTGGGATATGTCGCTTTTCAAAAACATCAAGGCTACTGAGAATATCAACCTGCAATTTCGCGCTGAGGCCTTCAACGTGTGGAACCACGCGAGCTTCCGCAATCCGAACGTTAACGCTTCTTCGCGCGATTTCGGAACGATCTCTGACGCCGGGTCGCCCCGTCTAATTCAGTTGGCACTCAAACTGGTGTTCTGATGTGCTCTCGGATAATCCAAATCGGTAGTGAAGTTATGAAGCAGACCCTTGATCACCGTGCAGTCAAACCATTCAATTCGTTCGAACGCCGGCTCACATCTTTGGAGGGAACAATGAAGGCCTCAGTTATCAGATCAATGGTGTTGTTTTTTGCTGTGTCCTGCCTCTTATCACCCCAACCTTCATACGCGCAGTTTGAGACGGCGACCGTCCTCGGCACTGTGCGCGATGTCAACGGTGCAACCATCCCTGACGCGAACGTAACGCTAAAAAACATCGCTACCGGCATCACTTCAACCGCTTCCTCAAATGAGGATGGCGACTACCAGTTCGTGAACGTCAAGATCGGCACCTATCAAGTCATGGTCGAGGCGCAAGGCTTCTCCAAGGCAGTCGCTGAAAACGTCTCCGTCACGGTTAACGCCCGCCAGCGCGTTGATCTAGTGATGCAAGCGGGCGTACTAACTGAAACCGTGGTTGTCACCGGCGCAGCGAATTTAGTCGAGACCGATTCGAGCGATCGTGGGCAGGTGGTGAACCGCAAACAGATCGTGAGCCTGCCGCTCAACGGGCGCAACTATTCCAACCTCGTGCTGCTCGCTCCGGGCGTGCGCGAATCGAATCTCAATTCACAGCGCGAAGGCTCATTCAACGTGAACGGCCTGCGCAGCACTTTCAACAATTTCCTGCTCGACGGCGTTGACAATAATGCCTACGGCACCAGCAATCAGGGATTTTCCAATCAAGTCGTGCAGGTCTCGCCCGATGCCGTAGCCGAATTCAAAGTCCAGACCAACACCTATAGTGCGGAGTTCGGCCGCAGCGGCGGGGCGGTCGTCAACGCTTCGTACCGTAGCGGCACCAACGGATTTCATGGCGCGCTCTGGGAATTTCACCGCAACACGATCTTGAACGCCGTCGGATTCTTCAAACCGGCGGGCGGCGTGAAGCCGACGCTGCTCCGTAACCAATTCGGCTTCACGCTCGGCGGCCCGATCATAAAGGACAAGACCTTCTTCTTCATCGACTATGAAGGTTTCCGTCAGATCGCCAAAAATCTTGTCTTCTCGACGTTGCCCACGCAGGTCCAGCGACAGGGTATCCTGAGCGTTGCCGTGCGCGATCCTTTAACCGGAACGCTCTACCCGGCAGGCACCTCCGTACCCATGACCTCCTTCGCCCGCACGGTGCTGGGCGACCTGCCCGTTCCAACTAACTCCGGAACCGCCAATAACTATCAAGAACTGGTTCTGAATAGCGTCTTCGCCGATAAAGGCAACCTCAAGCTCGACCACAAGTTCAACGATCAAATAAGCGCCTTCGTGCGCGTCAGCCACCGCAAGTCGAACGCCTTTGAAGGACCGAACATTCCCGGGTCCTCGGGCAGCAACCAGAACGGGATCGTTAATGTTCTCAACCAGCAAATTGCCGGCGGTTTTACCTATGCTCTGGCGAACGCCTCGGTGCTCGATTTTCGCTTGGGACTTTCGAAGATTGAGGCTGGCAAGAAGCCGCCGCTCACGGGCGGTCCCAGCATGCTCGCGCTTTACGGAATCACAGGGCTTCCCGAAGACCCGACCGTTACCGGCGGACTCACGACGCAGACCATCAACGGCTTCTCGCAACTCGGACGTCAATCGACAAATCCGCAGTTTCAGAATCCCTCGTCCGTTAACCCCCGCGTGAACTACTCATGGACCCTTGGCCGCCACAGCCTCAAAACCGGTTATGAATACCTCGCCATCAACACTGACGTGCAGGACACTAACCCACTCAACGGTCTTGACACTTACTCGGGCCAGTTCAGCCGCCCCGTCGGATCTGCTTCTAACAATCTATATAACCTCGCCGACTTTATGTTCGGCTACCGCAACCAGTATGAACTCGCCAACCTGCTCGTCGTCAATTTGCGGCAGCGACTTCACTTCGCTTACCTACAAGATGACTTCAAGTTCAGTCCCCGCCTGACGCTCAACATGGGCCTGCGATACGAATTTGCGACCCCTTTCTACGAGAAGCAGAACAGGCTCTCGAACTATGACCCGGCAACTAATTCAATCATTCAGGCGCGCGACGGATCGCTCTACGATCGCTCGCTGATCAATCCCGATTACAATAACTTTGCGCCGCGCGTCGGCTTCGCCTACAACCTCGCGGACAAGACCGTCTTGCGGGGCGGCTACGGCATCGGCTACGCCTTCTTCCAGCGATTGGGGAGCGCGAACCTCCTGGCGACCAATTTCCCTCAGATCACCCGCTCGACAAACACGCAAACAGCGCCCAATCCGACGACGAATCCGGTCTGCTCAGGTAATGGTTACAGCTCGAACTGCTTCCGCCGCACGCAGGACGGCTACCCGACCGCGCTTCCTAATACGGTAACGCTCTACATCCCCCGGGACACGCGCACCGGCTATGTGCAGAACTGGCAGTTCTCCATCCAGCGCGAAATCACCGACAACACGCTCGTCGACGTTGCGTACGTCGGCAATCACTCGATCAAAATGATTCTCCTGGCAGACTACAACCAGGCCCGACCGAACCTTCC
>JACCTF010000400.1 GCA_013812565.1 Pyrinomonadaceae bacterium
CAGCGAGGATGGCGACTCTTTCGTGCTCGCCCTGCCCGATAATGAGGACGTGCGAGCGACCTGTGAGCGCCACACCGAGGCGAAACTGCCAGTTGTCCTTGTCGGTTGAGGTACTCATGACAGCTGCATTGTACTCTTGATCGGGTCGCTGATGGGATCAGGATGATCAACAATCAACACTTCATCGAGGCTCACACCAGCGCCGATTGGGTTCTGGCGAAGAACGGGTTTGGGTAGCCTTTCCAGGTCGGGCAATTCGTGTTGGGGCCACGGAACATTCTGCGCTTCACGCGCGTAGAACGAATAATCCATCCATCACCTCAAAGAAAGGCCCGCGGCTGCCGCCCAAAAGCCAAGTGCCACATCCCCGACCGCGACCGTGGTGATGAAAAGGCAGAACGGTATCCGCAGCGTGTTGTGAACGTATCCATAGCCTTGCGTCACGAGGGAAGCAGGGTCTTGCGCGTGCGCGTCCACCGTCACAAGAAGTGAGAACAGTGTCATGCATCCGGCCATGCTCACCCTTCGGCGCCAATCGACTTTGTTCTTCAAGCTCAAACGTTTCATCTGCCGCACTCCTTAAATGAAAAAGGAAACCGGAAAAACCGGGAGAGATCTACAGGCTTCAATGGGCTAGAGGTGCGGGATTCCGTTCGCAACTGTGTGAAGGGTGAAGTTTTACGAAGAGAATGGCCTAGCATGACACTCCAGGTGTACGCTCAGGCGGTGAGTATCTCCCCCACTTTTTTCCGGTCTCTCAACTTACAGCGCTATTGCCGCTTAGTTGGGTCTGAACCGTCGGTGACATAGTGCTGCGAAAAGTTCTTGGAAGTCGCTTTAGCTGTGTGTTATACGTCGTCGCAACAATGCAATCACCAGTAAAGGTCACACATCTCAACAATGGCAATGCGTAAGTTCTGTGTCGAACTCGGCGCGGTCTACCGGCCTGACCGCTCTACCCGGCTGTCACGTCCGCTGCTTCTCACGAAAGTACCGGCAGGCTTTCCATCACCAGCGGAGGATTATGTCGAAGGTCGCCTTGACCTCAACCAGCTGCTGATCAAGCATCCGCTCACGACGTTCTACATTCGCGTGATCGGTGATTCAATGACGGGTGCCGGCATCTTCCCCGGCGACATCCTCGTGGTTGATCGGATGCTGGAGACGACAGACAAACACGTGGTCGTGGCGCGAATCAATGACGAGCTGTGTGTCAAGACTCTCCACATCGAAGAAGGCCATGTGTGGCTCACTTCGGAGAACGAAACTTATCCGCCCATCAAGATCACGGAGGAGATGGACTTCGAGGTGTGGGGAAGGGTGACGGCTTCAATTCATTTCCACTAAGATCAGCGTTTCTTCCATCATGGGTTCAGTCTACGCCCTCATCGACGCTAATAACTTCTACGTCTCATGTGAGCGCGTCTTCGATCCACGTCTGCATCACAAACCCACAATCATTTTGTCTAACAATGATGGCTGTATCATCGCGCGAAGCGAGGAGGCGAAACAGATCCCCGGCTTGAAGATGGGCGTGCCGCTATTTCAGGTTGAGCACATTATCGATGCTTGTGGCGTCGAGATCCTATCATCAAATTACGCGGTCTACGGCGATATGTCGCAGCGATTGATGTGGTCGCTTGGCGCGTTCACACCGGCGCTTGAAGTTTACTCAATAGATGAAGCGTTCCTTGATCTCACCGGGTGTCTTAACAATCACAGAGATGATCATTACAGCAGAGACGATGAAGAAACGCTTGATGATCTTGGGCGAAGAATCAAACGGACGGTACGACAATGGACGGGTCTACCCGTCAGCATCGGCTTTGCGCCGACGAAGACGCTCGCCAAGCTCGCCAACCATCTAGCAAAGCGTCGTCCGGAACTTCGCGGTGTGCTTGATCTAACACAAGCTGATGGACGAGAAGAGGCACTTGCACAAACTGGGGTTGAAAAAGTATGGGGCATCGGCAGAGCGTATGCAAAGCTGTTGCAAGATGCCGGCATTACGACCGCGCTGGAGTTGAGTCGCGTGGATCGGCGGTGGGCGAGGCAGCGGATGACTGTGGTTGGGGCGCGCATCGTTGAAGAGTTGCGCGGGGTGAGTTGCCTGCCCATAGAGTGCTGTCCGCCACCCAAGCGCAGCATTACTTGTTCGCGCTCTTTCGGGATGATTGTCGAAAGCGTGGACGAGCTGCGTGAAGCCGTCCGGTTTTATACCGCACGGGCGGCCGTGAAGCTGCGGCGCGGCGGCTTGGCGGCGGGTGGCGTCACAGTCTTCATCCAGACGAACCGCTTCAGCCGTGAAGACGAGCAATATGCGAATGCGTGGACTACGGAGCTAGCGTTGCCGACGGATAGTACGCCGGAACTGTTGGGGTGGACGCTCGAAGGGTTGAAGCGAATCTTTAAAACCGGCTTCCGGTACAAGAAAGCGGGCGTGATGCTGCACGGGCTGGTGCCCGCCTCCCCGCTCACGATACGAGCGTGGGATGACAAAGCTTTTCAGCGTTCGCGCCGCTTGATGGAAACGATCGATAAGATCAACGGGAAGTTCGGACGTGACACCTTGCGCTTCGGGGCAGTGTCGAATGACGAAAGCTGTGGGCGATGGCGGACACGGTTCGCGCATCGCAGCCCGCGCTACACCACCCGGTGGTCGGACCTCGTGCAGATTGCAAACTGATCGGTGTTTCAGAATTCGGTGGAGAGCGACTATGTGGCTCATTGCTCGTGTGGTTACAGTAGTTGTAACCGCGCTTTGTTCACGTCACCGGCAGCTTCTTTGATCATCTCTCGCCAGTGTTCGCCCATCATCTACCGAAGCTATAAAGTCCTGAGAAAGTCTTGCGCGATCCGCACCTCGGGCATGTCAAACATCCTTGTTAGCTCGCGAGTTACAAGCGGTGCAGACGGCTACTGGAAGTATTGTCGGATTGGTCGCCGTGCTTGGTAGAATATGAGGATTCTCATACATCCATCAACGGATATTTTTGTGATGACACAGCTACCGATCAACAGTGCCGAGCGCAACGCCGTGTGGGTCTTCCCGAAGCTGGCCCACTCGCGTTTCCCCGGAGCGCCGCCGATCATCGAGACGACACGCACACACGAGATGCCAAACTTCAATGATCTGCTCCATGAAGCAGACATCTCGGTGGAACTCTATGGGAACGCAGTATCGCTGTGGCTCGACGCCGAACGCCGCCGCGTCTACATCCGTCGCTTCCACTTCGTCGCTTACCCGTCATACGAAGCCGCGCGAGATGGATTTCTCGATCTATGGCGAAGGGTCAGGTGCCTTGAATCAATTACAAAACTGGAAGCGGTAGCAGAGAAATGGTACGACGAGCAGCAAGGCCGAGAAGATGAAGGAGCGGCACTGCACCAGGGGCGCAAGCAGCGCCTGTCCTGATGGCTGTTAGCAGACGTTTCATAAGGAGCACTGAGGATGTGTGGTCGTTACACACTACGAACGGATCTGCGAGAGATCGCCAAGCAGTTCGGCGTCACCGAAGTGCCGAGCATGACGCCGCGGTATAACATCTCGCCCACTCAGGAAGTGGCGATCATCAAGGTCACTGATGAAGCGCAGGGACGTGAGATGGATCTTTACCGCTGGGGATTGATCCCCTCGTGGGCCAAAGACCCATCTATTGGCAGCAAGATGATTAATGCTCGGGCGGAGACCGTAGCCGAGAAGCCAAGCTTCCGCGAAGCCCTCAAACGTCGGCGGGGATTGATTCCGGCTGACGGATTTTACGAGTGGGCGCGAGCCGGATCGAGAAAACAGCCGTACTATTTTCGGATGAAGAATGAGCAGCCGTTCGCCTTCGCTGGATTGTGGGAGAGTTGGCAAAGCGATGGCGAGCGGATCAACTCCTGCACCATCATCACGACGGAAGCGAATGAGCTTCTCCGGCAAGTACATGAG
>JACCTF010000412.1 GCA_013812565.1 Pyrinomonadaceae bacterium
TCAACCTTGGGCGGCAACTGGCATACCACCAGCGCTTCCTACGCGAGGCAGCGAAGTCCAGCCCGCGCATTGAGATTGTGTGGAACATGGGAGAAGTACGCCGCTCACTTCAGTTCGTGATGGATCATGCTCCGCAGGCGGATGCTCGAACAACTGTCGCTGTCGCAGCGCGTATCTTCACCCGCACCGAAGACGAAGAGACGCGACGGCTGTGCTTGAATTGTTTGTATCGCATGAATAACGAAACGGCTAAGACCGCTTTGGTGCGCATCTCCCGCGATGTCAAGATTGATCGCCAGTGGCGTGATTTAAGCACAGAGTACCTGCGCTTGGCTGTGCGCGAGGAGCAGCGCATCGCGCCCTCGGACGCCAGGGCGATTGCGGGCGGAATCGAGTGATGAGATTTGCTGCCCAGCTTTGCCTACTGTCGGGTTGTCGCCAAAAACCTTTGCTGCTCTGCAAGAGCAGCCCTTTGCTCAAGGTCGCCGCACTTGCTTGGGTAATGCTGCTGACGCAGACCCCTTGCTCTGCACAGGTCCAGCGCGTCGTTGTAATCAAAGTCGATGGATTGCCGAATCGGATGGTTGACCGCTTCGTGCGCGAGCGGAACCCGCGGACGGGGAAAAGTTTACTGCCCTGGATCGAACATGTCTTTTATGAGAGAGGCACGCGCGTCGCAAACTTCTACGTGCGCGGCATGAGTCTTTCGGGGCCGTCGTGGTCGCTCTTGGATACCGGCCAGCATCTTCAGATCAAAGGCAACGTGGAGTTTGATCGCTATACGCTTCACTCCTATGACTACTTGAACTTCATCCCCTTCTACCTTAATCACGCGACACAGCGACGCGCCGATATGCCTGGCCCAGAGATACTGGATGAAGTCGGCGTACCGCTCCTGGCCGATGCTTATCCTTTCAACGAACGTTACTTGAGCTTCCAGCTTTTTCAACGCGGCACGCGCTGGACCACTCTGCAGCGTGGACTCACAAACCGCTTCACGTCGCGCAGCCCACGCGAGTTATTCGATGAATTGACTGTCGGGTTTGACGCGCGCGGCATCATCTTCGAGCAACTGGAGCGCGAACTGATGGAGAAGCTAAGCAACCCGCGCATACGCTACCTCGACTACTACACGAGTTCGTTCGACCATGCGACGCATCACAACCGCGACCGTGAAACGCACCTTCACGCGCTCGAAGAGATCGACGCTCTCATCGGGCGCATCTGGACGGCGATTGAACAAACCCAGCTCGCTCGTGAAACGGCGCTCCTACTGGTCTCCGATCATGGCACCAACACGGATGAGCGCATTTATAGCCAAGGGTACAATCTCGTTAAGCTGCTCGGCAGCACAGGAGGCGGCGGCCATCACGTCATCACCAAAAGACGCTTACTGCTGGATTACTCCGTCAAGGGGATCAACCCGATTGTTCCACTCGTCATATCAACCACACCCGACTCATACTATCTGAAAAAGCAGAGCACGGATTACCCGACTGCGCTTCTCGACTTCGACGGTAACGAGCGCGCTGCCATCCATCTTCGCAACAGCGACTTGAATCTTCTTCATATCCTTTTGCAACAACTCAAGCGTCCCGAGCTTGACCCCGCAGTGCGGCGCGCGGCGACCGAGTCCCTCTTTTCGACGCTCGACCGCAGGCGGCAAGATTGGCACAGGACTTTGACTAAATTGAATGAAGAACTCGGCGTGCTTCGTCGAATGATTGAGAAACAGCGCGCGCTGGTGGAAGCGCAACCGAAGGAGTGGACGAAAGCGGATTTGGACAGCGGCCGTGATCAAGTCGCACGTCGGCTCTACGCTCGTTTGGATTTATGGATCAATGACGAACGCAGCTATGCCGAGTATGCGCGCATGCTCGCCAATCTGCTCTCGCTTCGCCGCGAGAGTTTCGATCCGCTGTCACTGCGGATTGAAGATATGATCGCGCAACGCACGATGGGTGATCACAACACGATCCATCAGTTGCAAAACTACATCGTCGGGTTGAAACCGGGCGGGCTGATGCTTGCTGCTGATGGTTCGCTTGATGTGACGCAGAGCTTCGTGCGCATCGACTACCCGGCGCTGCTGCGCGACATCACAGTTCGCAACAACGTGCAATCCGGTGTCACCAATCGTCCGGTGGATTTTGTCGCCTTGCGCATTCCGTCCGAAGCGGTTCGTGCGTCGTTGGGTGACGA
The DNA here is from genome assembly GCA_013812565.1 of Pyrinomonadaceae bacterium. Classification (GTDB taxonomy): domain Bacteria; phylum Acidobacteriota; class Blastocatellia; order Pyrinomonadales; family Pyrinomonadaceae; genus JACCTF01. Next base: position 2,203 of record JACCTF010000412.1, read on the forward strand.
TCTACAAGCAGACGAGATCATCTGGCTGTATGGAGGACGCGAATCTCAAGCATTGATCTTGAGTCGTAAGGATCAATCCGGGCAGCTTCTGTTACGTTACCTTCCGGTGACCGATCTTCAGCAGGGGCAAGATAGGCAAGGGGACGGGCAAGTGCGATTTGTGCGCGCCGCCTGGCAAAGCAATTTTCCATTGAAGATGTGGGAGGACGATCATCTTCAAGTGCCGGCCTCGACTGAGCGTGCGATGTGGCTGAACGATTGGCATACCGATCTTGAATGGCTGCGCGCGCTGCACCGAACAAAATATTCCAACGCACTCATTGGCTTGCACGAACAATTTTCTCGTCATCCGACTGAGGCGCTTGCAGTGGACCAATCCGCATCCTCCGCCGATGAACATGTACTTCGCCGTTTCCGTCGGCGGCAGCGCCGTCTTGTTGAAAACGATCTGCTAATTCATGCCAGCGACCACTGGAACTTCGATGTGCGCGGCTTCAACCCGGGAGGCAATCATGGCTCGCTGTACCGCGTTTCGACTCATGCCACGTTGATGCTCGCGGGCGGCGAACAAACGGGCATTCCTCGTGGATTAGTCGTCGAAGAACCTTATGACAGCTTAAGCTTTGTGCCGACGGTGCTGGCTTTAACGAATCAACTACCCGGCGGTCGCCCTGCGCCGAACTTGTGGGAGCAAGGCTTTCGCATTTTTCCAGGGCGTATAATTCAAGAGATTTTTAAGCATCCAAACGATAAGCATTTTGCGGAAGCCGAGCGCGCTGATCGTTAGAGTAATCGATATGAGACAAGCAGTTTTTAACACAGGAGACACACAGGAAACCTGGAAGCACACCGAGAGGTGTTGTCCTAAACTCTGTGTCTTTTGCCTATCCTCTGTAACCTCTGCGTGAAAAACCTTATGCACTCCACATTCAACTGAAAATCATTTCAACCGACGCATTAGCATTTGTTGAATCAGGAATCTTTTTTGATTATTACTAACGCCGAACCGAGTATTGAAGATGTTGCCTTAACAACCGACGCGGTTGCTGTTGCAACGCCTTCACCAGCCAAGTTCACCGGTGCCCGTCGCTTTATTCTACGGGTTCAAGGGATTGCTTTTCTGCTCGGCGCTCTGTTGTTGATCTATGTCATTCACCTGATCGGCGTTCAGCCGATATTTGATGCGCTTCGCAGCATCGGCCTCGGCTTTTTCATCTTGCTTGGCTTAAGCGGCGTGCGTCACGTCTTCCGTACGCTGGCGATGAGCACGGCCATTCCTCCTGAGCATCGACGCTTTAATTTCGGTCAAGCGTTCGCTGCGCGGCTTGGCGGCGAAGCGATTAGCTTTCTCACCTTCACCGGCCCATTGCTCGGCGAAGCAACGAAAGCCGCGTTGCTGCGCAGACGCGTGCCGCTCGCCCACGGTTTGCCTGCGCTCGTGATCGACAATCTTATTTATAATCTCTCGGTGGCGATCTTCGTCGGAAGCGGTGCGTGTGTGCTGCTCGCTTCTTACAACTTGCCGACCGCCGTACGCTTTGCGCTCGTCGGGATTGCTTGTAGCGCGGGCGGCGGTCTGCTCGCCTTTGCGCTCGCGGCGAGAAGTCGCGTGATGCCGTTTACGTGGTTGCTTGATGGATTGATTCATTTAAACTTACAACGCGATCTGTTCGTCGCCAAACGCGAGCACATACGCCAGTTGGAATCAGACGTTTATCGTTTTTACGGGGAGCGTCCCAGATCATTTCTGGCGATGGTTGGCTTTAATTTCCTGGCGCACGCAGCAAGCGTCACGGAAGTCTACCTCGCGCTTCGCATGTTGGGTTCTGCACCGCAGTTGCAAGGCCCGACTTCGCTTGTGCAAGCAGCTTATGTTATCGAGTCGCTGACCAAAGTAATCAACTTCGCGTTCGGCTTTGTGCCCGCGACTATCGGCGTCTACGAAGGCGGCACGGAGGTAATTCTGCAAGTGCTCGGGTTCGCCGCCGCGACCGGCATAACGCTGGCCTTGGTGCGCAAAGCTGGGATCGTCTTCTGGACCGTCCTCGGACTTATTGTTCTCGCGTGGCGCGCGGTGCCCGGTGCTGCGCGTCGTGTCATTGACCGTCATCCACGTCTACATCAGCTTATGGACAATCTAGTTTTCTCAAACATCTCACACCGTCCGGCGCGCACGCTTGTCACCATCATCGGTGTCGGCATCGGCGTGCTTCTGATTCTGCTCACGGTGGGCCTGGCGCATGGGGTTTTACGCGAACGCGGCAGACGCGAAGCTCACATCGGCGCGGAGATTATGGTGCGCGCTTCAGGGACATTTGGGTTAGGTGGATCGCAACCTTTCACGCTGCCTGTGTCGCGCGCTGAAGAGATCGCGCGCCTTCCCGGCGTACGCGCCGCGGTGCCGCTCGGCCAACACACCGTCAACAGCGACAGCGGCTTTGGCGTGCGCGTTCTTGAAGGAGTCGCTTTCGCGCAGTATCAAGCGCTCGCCGTATTAAGGATCGTCGAAGGAAGGGGCTTGAACGAGAGCGGCGATGAAGCGATTGTTGATACGGTCTGGAAGGAGCAGCGTGGCGCAAAAGTCGGCGATCAGATTCAGCTTTATGATCGCCCGTATCGTATCGTCGGGGTCTACGATCCGCCGGGCGGCTCGCGCATCAAGATACCGCTTGCCACGATGCAGGAGCAGTTAGACGGTGAAGGGCGTGCGACAAGCGTGCTGGTGGCATGCGTGAGTCCTGCTGAACAGGAAGCAGTCGCCGAGAGAATCAGCGCTCTGTTTCCTGATGATCAACTGATTTTTACACGTGATCTACCGGAGCTTTACGCGGCGAGTGTGCCTGCGTTGAGTGTCTTTATCAGCGTCGTGGTCACGATTGCGGCGGCGATTAGCACCCTCGTAATTCTGCTGGCGATGTACACGACCGTCACAGAGCGCACGCGCCAAATTGGGATTCTTAAATCCCTTGGGATGTCGAGAGCCAAGATCGCGTGGGTGATTGAGCAGGAAGCTCTGTTGGTGAGCGTGCTCGGCGTGATTACAGGATTCTTGCTCGCGCTGGCCGCACGCTTTGCCATCATGCGCGCGACGTCTCTCACCATCGACATTGAACCGCGCTGGGTTGGCATTGCGCTGTTGATCGGTGTGCTCGGCGGCACCATCGGCGCGCTTTACCCGGCACTGCGCGCCGCCCGACAGGACGCCGTTGAAGCCCTGAGCTATGAGTAGCGGCTTCTCGTTCCGGCGGTTGGCGCTCTTCGCTCATGAATTCAGAGCTTGAAAGGAAGCGCCGATCATATTCATAATGTACATCGGAAAGGTTATGAGCGAAGAACCCACAAGAAACCTACCAAGTGACGGCCTGAACCGCATCCTTGCGCGCCTAGATAGTATGGACACCCGCCTAGTCAAGATGGACGCCCGCCTGGAAAAACTCGAAGCACGCGCTTATGACACGAAGCCGATCTGGGAAAACGCGCTGAAAGAGATTGCCGACACGCGCATAGAAATGCGTGAAGGCTTTGAGAAATCTCGCGTTGATAGGGAAGCGGGGCTGCGTCGTGTGGAGCGCAAGATTGACATCTTGAACGAGAACATCCTCGACATACACACCGACGTGCGTGAGTTGGAAGAGCTGATGAAGCTCAACTCACGGCAGACCTAGTAACTTCTCGCAAAACAGAAGCCTTTCCAACAAGGCACAATGCAATTCGGTCGCAGGCCACCGCCCGGTTTATCTCACGGCTTTTTGCCTTCAACCCACGTCGGCTTGAAAGTTGAATTGACGAGCCACCGCACGGGCTGGATTATCGAACTTATGGCCCGGGTCATGTGAGCAAAGTCGATGTGCGATAGGTCATCACTGGGCTGGTGATATTCCTTATGCAGTCCGAAGCTGGAAACGGTATGAGCAACGACGCCGCGTTTTGCCAGTGCGTAATTGTCCGAACGCTGGAAGAAGTTCTGATCCGGATGTGGGTCGGCCACCAATCGCGCGCCGTTCTTTGCCAACCCCGCCCCGAGGTTTGATCGCTCAAAACCGGTCAACCAAAGTGTACTCGGAGGAACTTTCGGATCAGGCCGTCCGATCATCTCAAACTGCAGGTTTGCCACGATGCTGCTCAAAGGAAGGGGTGGACGCGCGATAAAGTACCGCGATCCATGACCGCCCGTTTCTTCGCTTCCGAACAGAACAAAGTAGATTGTCCGTTTCGGTTTCGGCCCAGCCCCCAAAGCCCGCGCCAACTCCAACACCGCGACCACGCCCGAAGCATCGTCATCAGCGCCGTTGTAGATATTGTCACCGGAGGCTAAGTCGCCCGTTCCGAGGTGGTCCATGTGGGCGCTGAGCAACACCGCCTCACGTGACCCCTTAGGATCGCTGCCGCGAATCTGACCCACAACGTTCCACGTGTACTTTGCTTCGGCCAAAGCCACGGTTTGCAGAAACGTTTTCCCGCCACTCGCTGCATCAATGTCGCCCGCAGGCTCGATCCCGAACTGCCGTAGCTGCGCGGCGATGTAATGTCCCGTTATCAGTTCATACTGGCTCGCACTACCACGGCCTTGCAGCGCATCGCTGGCAAGGAATTCTATATGTGCCCTAACGTTCCTCTCCTCGACGCGAGCCATCCCCCTTTGTGAACCGCTTGTCGCCGCGCTACCTCGTCCTCGCCTAACTCTTTGTTGCTGAGCATCAGTAAGGCTCGCAGTAAGCGACAGAAGACAGAGTACAAAGATTACAAGCGTGGTTGATTTGATAATAGAGATCTTCATTTCGCAGCACTCTCCCGAAAGTTTGCCGACCGCGATATAGCACTCAATGGCGCAACAGCCCGCCACCCGCACTGATAGCTTTGATTGTACCGTGGCCTTTGTTGAACACAACAACAGGTTATCCGCGTCGGTTCGGAACCTACAGAGTTTTAGGAGAACAAGGTGAAAGATAATCGTTCGGAGTATCGACCTCAGTCGGGTTTCGTCCGCGCCGTAAAACCCGCCTAAAGGCGGTACTCCATACTTCCATCTGCTTAAAACATATATCTCCTCAGATAGCCGCACTATCCGATTAGATAGCAACTCTACCTCGTCGGTGCGAAAAGAGCGCGGCTTCAACAAAACCCGATCCGCACTTTTCCCACGTTGATCAAGGACTTACCGCATAAGGAGGTGCTCCGGTCGGGTGCTTCCACCCATTGGCACACCGCTCGCTCTATGCATAGTCGAATACAGAGGTTCACGCTTCAGGTAGTGAACGCGAGTGACAAAGACGGTGGGAAGCACGTGGTCGCAAGTCACAGGGCAGCCCCGGTTCCACCAAAGATTAGCAGACAAAGCGGCCGGCAGAGCTTCCGCCGTCCCCCAAAGAAGACCCTAAGGAGGTCGTATGAAAAATCAATTGATCAAAACTCTCACGATGGCGGCCCTCGTGATCACCTTCTCACTCTTGACCGCTGCCATCTCCGCCTCGGCGCAGTCCGGTTCCGACTTCACAGTGAACATTCCCTTCGACTCAATGGCCGGTAAGAAGATTCTCCCGGCTGGCGAGTACAGGGTGATGGTGCACCCCGCGGCAGCTTCCAAGGTGCTGATAATTCACAGCGCAGACGGTCGCACCAAGTTTGCCACACCCTCCGCAATGTCGGTGGAAGGCGGCGAGAGTTCCAAGCGAGCGATGTTGGTGTTCAATCGCTATGGCAACCAGTATTTCCTCTCGCAGGTATGGGGAGCCGGACGCACCACCGGGCAAGAGTTGACGAAGTCACCCGCCGAGCGAGAGATCAAGAGGAGCCGGGCGCAGTTGGCTAAGAGCGAAGCGACGAATGAAACGGTAGTGCTAATTGCCCGACAGCAGCAGTAGCGAGCGAAGGCGATCAAGCAGTGCGACGGGGCCGCCCCGCCCGCGTCTCTACACAATGGCCCAAGTTAGTCTCTCGCCCCAAACAGTGATCGGCAACTCTGAGCAAGTCGCTCCTCGGGTTGCCGATCCCAGTTTTTAATGAACTTATTTCCCCGTTCTTCACTTATCAAAGCAGGGTGTCCTCATGTTAGGCGAAAGTTGGGTACGGACTGCTCTACAGCACTCTGGCATACTCAGTAGAACACAGCTAGAATCGTCGGACTTTGTGCGTGGCGGACACCGTCGCCACCAGCAGGGTGCGAGAAGCGCCTGTGTAGATACTGCAATGCCTATTGCCGCTGGAACCGTCTTTGGTCGCTATGAAATCCGCTCTCTACTTGGTGTAGGCGGGATGGGCGAAGTTTACCTGGCGCGCGACATGCAACTCGAACGCTCGGTGGCGCTAAAGTTCTTATCAACCGAGATCGCTCATGACGGGCAGCGCATGCAACGCTTCATCCAGGAAGCCAGAGCCACCTCCGCGCTCAACCATCCCAACATCCTGACCATCTACGAGGTCGGGCAGGCCCGCGGCACACACTTCATCGCCGCCGAGTTCATCGACGGTGAGATGCTGCGCGAGCGTATTGCCGGCAGACGCGTCAAGCTGAGCGAAGCGCTCGATGTCATGATCCAGGTAACGGCGGCGCTCTCGGCAGCGCACGCGGCCGGGATTACGCACCGCGACATCAAGCCGGAGAACATCATGGTGCGGCGTGACGCTTACGTGAAAGTTTTGGACTTTGGGCTCGCGAAGCTTACCGAGCGCCCGGCATTCGCGATCGATAGCGAAGCCGCGACGCAAGCGTTGCTCAAGACGAATCC
>JACCTF010000415.1 GCA_013812565.1 Pyrinomonadaceae bacterium
GCTTAGCCGGTGGGATCAGCGGTTTGATAACATCCCACTCTCGGTCGGTCAGGTCGCTTGGGTAGAGTTGGTTGCTCATACCCACATGCTACCAAAGCCGGCCGAGGCCTTCTAAAACGCTCTCTTAGAGATTTGCTCAAATTCTTGGAAGTTTTTGCAAGCGTTCGGCGGCAGCGCGAAGCGTCTCGTCTCGCTTGCAGAAACAGAACCTCACTTGTTGCCTGCCGAGTTGCGAATCGCTGTAGAAGGATGAACCCGGCACGCACGCGACGCCGATCTCGCGCACAAGATAGCGCGTAAACTCGACGTCGTCCGTGAAACCGAAACGGCTGATGTCGGTCATCACGTAGTAGGCTCCGTCGGGCGGAAACACGACGAAGCCTGCCTGCTCAAGCGCACCCAACAAAAACTTGCGCCTCTCTGCATAGTCCCTTTGAAGTTGATCGTAATAATTGCGAGGCGAACGCAGGGCCAGCACGCCCGCCGCTTGAAGAGGAGCGGCAGCACCGACAGTCAGAAAATCATGGACCCTGCGAATCGCGCTTGTGATGTGCGGCGGCGCGATGCAGTAGCCGACGCGCCAACCCGTTACTGAGTAGGTCTTCGAAAGGGAATTGATTACAACCGTGCGCTCGCGCATCCCTTCGATCTGCCACATCGAAATATGCTCGATGTGCGCTGCCTCGCGCGGGTAGATGATGTGCTCGTAGATTTCATCTGTGAAGCAGAGCGCATCGTGTTCGATGCATAATGCGGCGATGAATTCCAGTTCGTTGCGTGTGAAAACTTTTCCCGTCGGGTTGTTGGGATTGCAGATGATAATAGCTTTAGTGTTTTGGTTAAAAGCCGCACGCAATTCTTCCGGGTCAAAACTCCAGTGGGGCGGATGCAAAGGAATGTAACGCGGGCGCGCATCGGAGAGGATTGCATCGGGCGCATAGTTTTCATAGAACGGCTCGAAGATGATGACCTCTTCGCCCGGATCAACCGTCGCCAACATCGCGGCGATCATGCCTTCAGTTGAGCCGCACGTCACCGTGATCTCTGTTTCGGGATCAACTTCCAAACCTAGAAGCAATTGCGTCTTCTCCGCAATTGCTTCGCGGAAGGGCCGTGCTCCCCAGGTGATCGTATACTGGTTGATGTCAGTTTCGATGGCTTCCATCGCCGCACGCTTGATCGCTTCAGGGGCGGGGAAATCTGGAAACCCTTGCGAGAGATTGACCGCTCCATGCTTGAGCGCCTCGCGGGTCATTTCACGGATAACGGATTCGGTAAAGCGACCGGCTTTGCGCGAGATGTGATTGTGAGTTGAAGCGGCAAGTGATGTCATGGCGGTAGCTGGGTTGATCGTCAGGAGATAATCAGTTGGGTGATGTCTCTTGCTCGGCGGCTTGTATCCGCAGTTGATCAATCACTGAACTGATAGCGGGGGCGAGTTTGCCGTTGGGCGCAAGCTGCAAGTATTTCTCGTAAGCTGCAACGGCTTCTTTGTACTTCTCCAACTTTTCATAAACCGTGCCGAGCAGTTGATAAAGAATCGGCTCAGTATCAGACAATTGCGCGATGGCTTGATTAAAAGCCTCGACCGTTTCCTCATGTCGTCCTTTATCTTCAAGGACAAGACCCAGTCCCGTATAAGCTTCCGGTTGAAAGCCGCGCGCTTCGCGGATGGCGCGGCGGAAAGCTTGAATGGCCGCGTCTGTATCAGCCGTGTCGCGCAGGATGCGACCTTCCACAGTGGATGCCTCTGGATACACGGCACGGTCACGGCGCGCTTCCCTGATCTGTTCGAGCGCGGCATCATGATCGTTCATATCCAGCAGCACGCGCGCCAGCCCCACATGTGACGCAGGGAAAACCGGACGCAGCTTGAGCGCACGCTTGTACGCGGCTACGACTTCTTTGCGCGCCTCGTCGTCACGTGCCTTCTCGCGCCCTTCTTCAGCTTGCTGAAACGCGAGTTCGGCTTCATCCGTGGTGCGTGCAAGCCGCACCTCAACCGTAGAGTTGCCCGCACGTGGAAGCAGCGGAATTATCTTTTCGCGAAAGCCACTGGCGCGCACGCGCAACTTGTAGCGGCTTGCTGAAACGTTTGGAATCACGAGTTGGCCCGCCTGATCGGTTGTGCCGCGCCGCACTTCATTCAACCAAACGGCGGCGCTCGGTTCTGTGCGCACAGTGATTGTTCGATTCTTAACAGACGAAGCAGCGAACGAAGAAGCGGACTGACTGCTTGTGGTTGTACGCGGACGCTGCTTCTGACGGGCGATTACGTTCAGCGGCGGAGACAACAAAGCAACGCTAGTGCCGAAAAGTGATAGATAGGCAAAGACGCGGACGTATTTTACTTGTGTGAAAGGCGCGCCGCGTTTCACCACAGAGGCACAGAGTTCACGGAGGAGGGACAGAGAATCTGTCGTTTCAGCTCTCGAATTTGAGATTTCAAATTCCTTGTCCCGTGCGAGTGATCTACTCTTCATTGTTCTTATTTCTACCAGCCGTGCGGCGCGGACGCACGGTGGAATTACCGGATGGTATGGCAGAAGCTTCGCCGTTGCTGAGCGTCGAGCGCACCGCTGCGCGGCCGACTTCCGGTCGAAACTGGCCTTGCTCGTCGTAGAGGCGTTTGTACTGAAGCGTGTTGCGCACTACGCCCTGCACATACCCGCGCGTTTCTTTGAAAGGAACCGCTTCTGCCCATTCGTCTATTTCAACGGGCAGTTCCGCACGCCAGCGAACAGCACGCCCCGGTCCTGCATTGTAAGCAGCGGCAGCATACTCGATACGCCCGAACTCATCCAACTGATCTCGTAAGTATCCTGTGCCGAGTTGGATGTTGAGACGCGGCTCAAACAGTGTTTCAGTGGTCACAGTGCGTGTGACGCCGTAGCGCCGCGCCATTTGCCGACCGGTCGGCACCAGCAGTTGCATCAACCCGTAAGCGTTTGCCGGAGAGACGGCGCGCGGATCAAAGACTGATTCTTGACGAATAAGCCCGGCGACCTGGTAGGGATCGAGTCGTTTGGCGCGCGCCTCCGCTGTGATGATGTCCCAGTGAGCAAGCGGGTAGAAGACATCCCATTCCTCTCTCGTCATCTCCTCGGGCTTCATCTGCGAGTAATCAGGAAAACTCCGGCGCAGCGCGATGAACGCCAGGAGATTGTGGTTGCTTGCGCGATGAACACGGGCAATGGCGAGATTGATGCGGGAACTCGCGGGTGCCGCTTCAGAAGCGCGACTTAACTCTTCAAGAGCCCACTCATCAAAACCGATGGTGGCTAGTTGATTAGCTTTGGTGATGATCTCGTCCGCGGCTGCGTCAGCGGTTTCGGGTGCGACCGTGACCGTGCTGAGATTAGCGACGGCGCGCGCCACCAGAGAATTGGGAGCGAAGTTTACGAGCGAGACATTGCTACTACTATTGCCGCCGGTGCGCTTCATTTGGTCGAGTCTCTGCCCGGCGAGTTGGCCGTACCAGTTAGCTCCGTAGCGCGGCTGCATCGCTTCATAAAGGGCGCGTGCTTCAGCGATTCGTCCGGCGCGCTCCGTGTCGCGCCCGGCCCAGTAGCCGGCGCGTCCGCGAAAATCTGTGTTGCGATCCGCGTAGCTTGCAAGGTGTTCAATAAAGAGCTTGGATGATTCCTGAAAGTCACCGGCTTCATGCGCCATCCACGCCAGCTCAAACTGCGCTGGTGCTACTTCCGGCGTGCCTGGAAGGAGCGCGACAGCGGCGCGGAAGAAATAGAGAGCATCGGTTGTGTTCTTAGCACTGCGGGCTTCTTGACCAGCGGCGACCAGTGCGCGAGCGGTCCATGCGCTCTTTGGAAATGTGCGTTGTAATTCCCCGGTGGCAATGCGCGCGAGGCTCCACTGCCGTGACTTCGCGTGAAGTTGTGCAAGGTGGTAAAGCGCTTCGGCGTGTAGTTCACCCGCTCCTGCCGGTACGGTGCTGAGCGCAGCAATGGCCTCGGTCGAGCGACGCGCGTTGACGGCGGCGATGCCGCGTCGCAATTGTGATGGTGCAGTGAGTGAGTTTGGAAAGCGCTGTGAGGCATTCGTGTAGGCTTCGGCGGCGGCTCCATAGAGCTTCGCTGCGGAGAGTTTATCTGCACGCATGATGGCTTCCTCAACCGTCGCGGGCACGGGAGTAGAACCGAGTCTGACGATGGCCGCCGTTGCTTCGGTGCTTTCGGGCGCGGCAGGCGCGTAGAAGCGTATGCGCCGGTAGGCGGTGAGCGCACGCGTCCGGTCGCCTTGTTGTTCATATATCTGTGCCGCCATGAGCAGCGCAGTCGGATCGTCTTTGTCGCTCAGGGGTTTGACCAACGCAAGCGCGGCAACGGCCCCTCCGGCTTGTTGGGCAAGCTCTGCGCCGCGCAAGGTGGCTTCGCGCGCCCGGAGCGACTGAGGGAACTCGCGCGTGAGTTGTTCGTAAGCGGCGCGCGCTTCACCTGGCCGTGCCGCTTTATCGAGGGCTTGGGCGCGCAGCAACAGAGCATAGTCGGCGAGCGCTGTGTGTGTGCGAATCTGGGGTGCTTCGAGCAACTGAGCCGCGGCTGCGTAATCGCCACGATTAAATTTTACGGAAGCGCGCAGCAGACGTGCCAGCGCGCCCGCCGTAGTGCCGGGATGCGCATTCTCAATGCGCGTTACAACTTCTTCGGCGGGTGAACCACCGCCGTGCGTCATTGAGCGCAGACTCGCTAACGCTTCTGCTTCAGTTTGAGTTGTGCGCTGCGTGCTGCAACTCGCGCTCATGAAGGGCGCTAGTGTTAACCCAAATACGATGGTCAGGCCAATAAGGATGACGACGCTTTGATACTTACGATTTTTACTGAAATACATCTTCAATGTGGTTTGACTGTTTTGCTCGCCGCTCTGATGCGAGTGGATGAAAACTCGGTGCGAAACGACGGTTCAGTTATTGGAAGAGAAACCATGAGCCGCCTGATGATTAGCCACGGGCGGTGTTGATTTGGAAGTTTGGATGCTCGATTAATTGCACGGGCTGTTCGACCGCTTATAGTTCTTAAGATCGCTTTTGGAAACTTATCCCCGAAGGGAACCGGAGTCGATAGCCGTGGGTGCTAACCCACGGAGTGCATGGTAGTGGAACCACGTCTGACCCTGAGAGGGTCACATCTAATCTGATCAATGCCACCCTTTCAAGGTCGGAACTATGATGGCGCGGGTGTCCGGTGGTGTTACCACCGACTATTGAAGGTTGCCCTTACAGGGCATATTGAACATGCGGAGACATCTCCGCAAGCGTGGAGTGATGGTGCTCCTGCGGACAGAAAGAGAGAGTCGCGCGTCAAGCTAAAACAACAGCTCCGGGATAACTTTCGCCTAATTTTTCCTGGTTGCCTTCGGCGAGCGTGTTAACGAGTTCGTGATGAAAATAGTCGTAGCGGGCGGCGACGGGCGGGGCAACACGCTTGTCGTACATCTGGCGTGAACGATCAATTTCTTCATGCAAACGTTCGTAGATGTTGCCTTGCTGCCGCCCTTCCTGCACCTTCTGCTCGTTGTATAACTTGATCTCGGAAATGAGTAGACGGGCAAAGCGGCGCGCATCGTTGTGCAGACGGCGTTCTTCTTCGCTAACCTCCACGGGTAAGTCAGCGTCGCTACCGCCGCCGTAGCGACGAGCTGAACCGAGCGGTGAGGTAAACGTTGCCGGTTCAGCCGGTGCCGCGGGCGCAGTGGACGAATCTGAGGTGGGAGATGAAACAGGCACTGTAGGCGGTGCGTCGGGCGCAAACGAGAATGGAGATTTGGCTGGCGGCGTGCTGTCTGAAACAGTTGTTTCTTCAGGAGGCGTTGCAAACTCGGTCACAGCGGGCGGAACTGGAACCACCGCCCCGTTCTCTTGTTCGCTGCCGGTAGTGAATGCATAGTCGCGCGACGAAGCGGATGCTGTCTCTGTGGTCAAGGCCGGTGTGGTCGCGGCGGCTGGTTCGGGCGCGGCCGTCGCATGGGGTTGTTGCCGAAATGGGGGTGGTGGCGCGGCGATTCTTACGTCCGCAGTGGCTGGACGCGAGACGGCGAGCAGTTCAACGGCCATGCCTGCCACGCGAACCATCGTCTCAAGGGCTTCGAGGTTGACGGCCTTAGAATCTAGCCCCGCCGAGTCGGCATAAAGCACCGCCACCGCTTTGCCGCGCGCAACAAGCGGCACGGCAATAATTCGTTGTGGCTGTTCGGCGCTCGGGTTACTCAACTTATCAAGCAGCAGATGATCGTCAGTGTGCGTGCCAGGCACACCGCTCCACACGGATCGTGTCCGCACGGCGCTGCCAAGGAGTGTGTCGGCTGAAATGGGCAGGGAAATATCGCGCACGGCATCGTCGCCGACGGTACCTTCTAGTCCACGCGCGCGCCAACCAGTCGCGCGGTCGTTCTTGATGACGAAGAAAGCAATGCGCGGCGCAAAAGAAGCGGCGCGATTGACGAGCGCGTTAAGGATGTCAGCCTGTGTGCGCTGATTATCAATGTCGTCAACCGCGGCTTTTATAATTGCTACATCGCTTGATGCGCGCTCGCGCATCGACTCTGCCGCTGCCGCTTCTGTGCCGCGCGTGTGAGCTGCGCGTAGGTGATCGGCGACCGCGACAGTGATCGAAGCAGCTCCGCCGTTGCCGCTCTCGATACGCTCGGCGAGGCGCGTGAAAGCTTCGTTTACTTGAGCATGAAGGCGCGCAACCTCTTCTTGCAGACTGTTCAAACGCCCACTAAGGTAGTTGTCAACCTCGGCGCGTAAACTTTTTTCCAAGTCTTCGCTAGCCACCTCTTGATCTCCTTGTTATATGCAGTGTTATATGCAGTTCTGGTTGAGGTAATTGGGGCCGGACACTTTACAGACAAGCGCATGCTTACATTGTTGATACTAAAGCCGAGCAGCACACAACGGCGGATTATGGACAACCATGCAGAATGGTGTCAAGCAATCCTTCCAGGGCGGGTCTCACCTGACAGGCGTTGACACTCTGCGCACGCTCGGGATATAAGGACGCGTCTTTATGCCCTTGTCGCACACGTCTCCGCGTTGCACGCGTATGATATACATAGACCCAATAGTTGCTTTAATAGAAGATTTTAATGCCTGCCATCATCCTCATCGCTGATGATTACGACGACACTCGTGAGCTTCTACGTTTAATGTTGCAGGCGGCCGGATACACGACTCGTGAAGCGCGCAACGGCCGCGAGTGCGTCACAGCGGCGCGCCAAAACACTCCTGACTTAATTTTGATTGATCTCTCGATGCCGGAGCTTGACGGCTGGGGCGTGCTCAAAGAGCTGCGCGCCGACGAAAGAATAAGTGGCCTTCCGTGCATCGCCGTCACTGCGTTCGCCTCGGACGCAGACCGCACTCATGCTCTTGAGGCTGGATTCAACGCTTACCTTGCCAAACCATTTCGCAGCAAAGATCTGCTTGCAACAGTGGAGTTACTGCTGGCTAATAGTCACAAGCAGTAGGCAGAAAGCAGTGAGATGACAGAAAGCAGATCAAAGTCAGAGAGCGAAGAACTTGAGGCTGGCCGCATCCTGGTCGCGTTTGAGAAACTTTTTGGCGGTGGCCGGGGTGT
>JACCTF010000459.1 GCA_013812565.1 Pyrinomonadaceae bacterium
TGTGCGACTCGATCGAAAATGTCCTCGCCCGCGCGCGCGTTACGCGGCAATTAACGCCGGTAGAGCGGGAGAAGTACCTGCATAAGCCACAGAGAAAGTAAAAGCCGCGCACCTCTCATGCCAATCGTACAGCCTCGACAGTCCTGCCACGGCAAGCCGTCAGCGGCGCAGGCAGAGGGCTGTGTACTGAGGCCTGTACGCATCTACCCAGCAGTTCCTTAATACTGAATACCGGGTAGCGTCAGGGCCAGATGGCGAGCAAGCTGTTTACGCGAAGGATTCGCTTATCAGCACCGTGGATGAACGCGGACGGATGCGTACGTGGAAAGAAGAAGCGGCTTACTTGAACCACCTGGTTGCTGCGGCAAAAGGCGGCATGTACCATCGCGCTGAGCTTGAAGATCGTTATGGATGTTCATCCGACAGCCGTGATCAGCCCGGGCGCGTCGTGCGCGGCCGATGCACGCGTCGGGCCATACGCTGTAATCGAAAATGATGTGGCGATCGGTCTCGGATGCGAGATCGGCGCTCACGCGGTCATCAAACGATTCACCACTTTGGGTCGCCGCAATCGCGTTCATGAACACGTTGTTTTGGGCGGTGAACCGCAGGATCTAAAGTTCAAGGGTGAAGCGAGCCGTCTGGTGATTGGCGATGACAACACAATCCGCGAGCATGTGACGATTCACCGGGCGAGCGGTGAGGGAGAAACAACGCGCGTCGGCGATCGTAACTTCATCATGATCGGCACTCACATTGCGCATAACTGCGAGGTGGGCGACGACAACATCTTCGCTAATGGCGCGGCGCTCGCCGGTCATATCACTGTTGAAGATCACGTCTTTCTGTCGTCGAACGTTGGCTGCCATCAGTTTGTGCGGATCGGACGCTTCGCGATGGTCGGCGGCAAATCAAAGATCGTCCAGGACGTGCTGCCGTTCTTCACCACGGATGGTAATCCGCCGAGCGTGCGCGGCTTAAACTCTGTGGGACTCAGGCGGGCCGGATTCTCAAGTGAACAGCGACGTTTGTTGAGGGCTGCTTATCAAACACTGTTCTTTGCCGGGTTGCCGTTCGAAGATGCGCTTCGCGAAGTGGAACAGATAAAGGACGAACACGTGCAGCATCTGGTCAGCTTCATACGCGCTTCGCACCGAGGTGTTACTCGCACGAGAAGCGGCAGGAATGATGAACTCGCGGAGGAATCAGTTGTACTGTGATCGCGAGGTCATAAGGTCAACAAAGTTAAGACAGTAAGATCAAAGGCCGCGCCAACGTTTTATGAGAAAACAAAGTGTACGAAGAACCGTTGCTGAGTTGGCGGAGCACGTCGGCGGGCGTGTGATCGGTGATGGAAGCGTTATGGTTGAACGTGTCGCGAGCATCGAAAGCGCGGGCGCGGGCGCTATCGCTTTCGTAGAAGACGCGAAGTTACTGGAGAATGCGCAGAACAGCCGCGCGTCGTGTCTCATTGTTCCACCGGGCGCGCACGCTAATGCAGAGTCTCTTATTGAAACAGCCAGACCAAAGCTCGCCTTCGCACGCATCGCCGAACTGCTGCACCCGCCGAAACAATACCAACCCGGAATTCATCCGACGAGCGTTGTCGCCGCTAGCGCGAGGATTGATGCGAGTGTTTTCGTTGGTCCCCATGCACACATTGGTGAACGCACGCGCATCAATGCCGGAGCGCAAGTTCATGCCGGGGTCGTGATCGGCGATGATGTGCGCGTCGGGAGGAATTGCGTGCTTCATCCAAATGTGGTGCTCTATGATGCGGTCACTTTAGGCGAGCGTGTGACGCTTCATGCGGGTGCGTGCATCGGTGCGGATGGTTTCGGGTATGTGCGCGGTGATGCGGGCTATCACAAGTTCCCGCAGATCAGCACCGTGGTAATCGAAGATGATGTGGAGATTGGAGCACACACGTGCATAGATCGCGGCGCGCTTGGAGAAACACATATCGGGCGAGGAACGAAGATCGACAATCTTGTACAGATTGCGCACAACGTGTTCATCGGCGAGCGCGTTGTGATCGCGGCGCAGACTGGAATTTCAGGAAGCTGTGTGATTGAGGACGATGCTGTTATCGGCGGGCAGGTTGGGATGGGTGATCATGTGCGCATCCGGCGCGGCGCGGTGATCGGTTCAAAAGCCGGCATCCTGCCCGGCAAGATTGTGCGCGCCGGGACAGTGATGTGGGGTGTGCCGGTACGTCCGCTTGATGAATACAAACGCCTCAACGCGCACTGGGGACGTCTGCCGCAGATGCGCGAGGATCTGGATGAGCTACGTCAACAGGTAAAGGAACTCGCTGCGCGGCTTGCCGAAAAGCAGTGACGATCTACGACTCTTCACATATATCAATGTCGGGTTCAACACCCGATGTCATAAAAGTACCGCGTGCATTATTCGAGCGGCTGACAGATACGCTGTGCTATGCCGCATGATTGGATAAAGTCGAGCTTAGGGAGCTATTCGGGCGCGTCATTACTCCGCAAGCAGTCTTTGACGAAATGCAGCGAGAGAAGACGCCCCAAGAGGTGAAAGCGTGGATTGATGCGCGTCCGGCATGGCTTGAGGTACGACAAGCTGATACAGTTCGAATCATAATCTCATCTCCTCGACATCCCGAATATTATCATCAGTAAGGGAAGCACGCCGAACTCAACTTAGACGTTGATTTTCACTTTCACTAACGTGTCAACTGACGATACTTAATCCGATGCGGTTGCTCCGCTGCTGCGCCCAGTCTCGCCCGGCGATCCGCTTCGTAAGCCGAGTAGTTGCCTTCAAACCACATGACGCGGCTGTCGCCTTCAAAGGCAAGAATGTGCGTCGCGATGCGGTCGAGAAACCAACGGTCGTGGCTGATCACGACAGCACAGCCGGCGAAATTTTCCAGCGCTTCTTCGAGAGCGCGCATCGTGTTGACATCAAGGTCGTTGGTTGGCTCGTCAAGCAATAGCACGTTGGCTTCCTGCTTGAGCATCTTTGCGAGGTGCACGCGGTTGCGCTCGCCGCCGGAGAGCAGGCCGACTTTCTTCTGTTGATCCGAGCCTGAGAAGTTGAACCTGCCGACGTAGGCGCGTGAGTTGACTTGCCGTGTGCCGAGTTGAACGACATCCAATCCATCCGCGATCTCTTCCCAAATGGTTTTGTTCGCGTCGAGCTTATCGCGGCTTTGATCGACGTAGGCCAGCTTGACCGTCGCGCCCTTTTGGATTGTGCCGCGATCCGGCTTTTCCTCGTCCGTGATCATGCGGAAGAGGGTGGTCTTGCCTGCGCCGTTGGGGCCGATGACGCCGACGATGCCGCCCGGTGGAAGTGAAAACTTCATATCCTCAACCAGCAGCCGCTCGCCATAAGCTTTCGCGACACCCTCGGCTTTGATGACAACGTCGCCGAGTCGTGGGCCAGGCGGAATGTAGAGTTCTAAATCTTCCCGTGCGCCCCGCTCGCTCGCTTGATTGAGCAGAGATTCGTATGAATTGATGCGCGCTTTCGACTTCGCCTGACGGCCTTTGGGCGACATCCTGATCCATTCCAGTTCGCGCTGGAGAGTTCGCTGTCGCTCGGATTCGGTGCGCTCTTCCTGCCGAAGACGCGCCTGCTTTTGTTCGAGCCAAGACGAATAGTTGCCTTGCCACGGGATGCCCTGGCCGCGGTCGAGTTCGAGAATCCACCCGGCGACGTTATCAAGAAAGTAGCGGTCGTGTGTGACGGCGATGACGGTGCCCGGATACTTCTGCAAATGTTGTTCAAGCCACTGCACAGACTCGGCGTCCAAGTGGTTCGTCGGTTCGTCGAGCAGCAGGATGTCGGGTTGTTGCAGCAGCAGACGACACAGTGCGACGCGACGCTTTTCGCCGCCAGAGAGAACTTTGATAGGCGTGTCGCCGGGCGGACAGCGCAGGGCATCCATCGCCATCTCAAGGCGCGAATCGAGGTCCCAAGCGTCGAGCGCGTCGAGCTTCTCCTGCACTGTGCCCTGCCGCTCAAGCAGTTGGGTCATCTCGTCATCGGTCATGGCTTCGGCAAACCGGGCGTTGATCGCTTCGTACTCTTTGAGAAGATCGACCGTCGCCTGCACTGCCTGTTCGACTGTCTCGCGCACGGTCTTTGTCTCATCCAACTGCGGCTCCTGTTCGAGAAAGCCGACGGTGTGACCTGGTGAAAGAACAGTCTCGCCGTTAAACTCGCGATCCACCCCGGCAAGGATGCGCAGCAGGCTGGATTTGCCTGATCCGTTCAAGCCGAGGACGCCGATCTTTGCCCCGTAGAAGTATGACAGGTAGATGTCTTTAAGAACCGGTTTCTTGTCGTAGTATTTGCTCACTCCGATCATGGAGTAGATAACTTTGTTGGGTGCGGTGCTCATCGAATAGTTTCCTAAATTACATTGTAGGGATTACAAAATCACCGGATTAGCCACGGAGACCGGAGAGGCACGGAGATGAAGACAAAGTTTTTCACTAATTCCATGTGGTTGCTCTGTGTCTGCGGTGCCTCTGTGGCAAGTTTTACATGATCAATGTTTGACGCCGGGCCGTCAAATGCTCGCCGAAAGATTTTTGGTAGAAACCATCCGAAGCGATCAAGCATCCAAGAGCAACTACGAACAGAAGCCCAATGTTGATCAAGAGACCCGATAGCATCAAGTCAAGCGAAATTACGGATGAGAAGCTGTATCTTGCGCGCCGGACGTTTATGCGCGGAGCAGTGCTCGCCGCGACCACCGTCGCAACCGGAGCTTTGTACCGCACGCTCCTCGCCCCGAATCCCAAAACAGTTGCGGAGGGGCAGTCAGCAGAATCTGCGCCGGATCAGTCATCGCTTGCCGGCGAGAACCTCACACCCTACGAAGACATCACCAACTATAACAACTTCTATGAATTTTCGACCGACAAGTCTGCGGTTGCGCAAAAGGCGAAGAACTTTGTGACGCGCCCGTGGACCGTCGCGGTCGAAGGCTTCGTTCATAAACCTGGGGTTTATGACATTGACGATTTGCTGAAAGCGAATCCGCAGGAGGAGCGCGTCTACCGTCTGCGGTGCGTCGAAGGGTGGTCGATG
>JACCTF010000462.1 GCA_013812565.1 Pyrinomonadaceae bacterium
GTCATGGTAGTATTTCGGCCATCCATCCGCAAGAAAGAAGCTTATGCGCCAGAAATGGTAGCCGCTCCGCAACGCTTCCATCAACTCCTCGCCCGCGTCGCAAGTCGCCGCAATGCGCGCCAGTGAAGTCAACACGAAAGCCGTGTGGAAGCTGTCCATCCATGATTGATAATCTTCTGCGCCGTAGGCCCATGAACCATCTGGTCGCATGCGGCGAACCACGTAGCGAGTTGCCCGTAAAGCCACTTCGCGCAGAGGTTGTTCGCCGGTCAAATGGCTTACTGAGGCGAGGGTTTCTGCGGCCAGCAGGCTTGCATTGAAAACGCGTGTCTGGTCGAGCGGCGAATAGCTGAAGCACAATTCATCTTCTGTTTCTATGCTGCGATGAAGGTCATGCAGGATGAAATGACATGAGCTGCGAGCTGCCGCCGTGTATCTCTCCTCACCGAAAGCGCGAGCGGCTTCCACCAGGGCGCGAACCGCAAAGGCCGTCGGTACAATTGTCGGCGTGCCGCGCGGCGCATAGAAAGCGCGTCCCTGCCAATCAAAGTTATATCCCCACGCGGCTCCGCTCCAACCATTGATGCGCTCTGCCAAGAGAGACCCAATCAATTCGCACGCTTCTCCTGCCGCCTCCTTTGATCGGTGCATACGAAAACGCGCCAGCGCAGCCAGCGCAAAGAGGGCTGTACCTTTAGCGTTTCTTTCAACGGGGACGCCCGCCAAGCGACGCAGGTTAACCGGCGAGCGTTTGAAAAATTGCGTCCACACAAGGCGAATTGTGCGGGAGCGACGAAGCGGCGTGGCTTGAAACAAGCGACTATTCAAGCCGTCAAACGGATCGTAGCCAGCGAAGTCGCGCTTGCGACACCACTCGGCGAGCTGTTCATATGCGCGTTCAAGATCGAGTGTTGACTGCCCGTGGTTGGATGTCAGAGGTTGATGCCACCTCCTTTCTGACATCCAACATCTGACATCTGTCATCTGTCATAAATGCTTCATGCCAAAGTTCAAACATCAACAGCGTCCAGAGAAGTTTTTGGTGATTGGCTACGCCCCGTTCGTGCTCCTGCTGCAGGCGCGCGACATAATCAGCATTGAACAAGCCATGACGACGAAGGCGCGCAGGAGAAAGTAGATCACGCGCTAGGGGGCGTAGACGCTTCTTCAGCCATTCAGCGACGGGAACACCGAAACCTTTTTTGGGACGCTTCATGACAAATGGGGGCAGCAACGGTCGGACGGCTTGCTTCAAAATGTACTTTGAAGTGCGTCCGTGCAACTTGTAATCGGTCGGCAACCCAGCCGCATATTCAGCGATGCGACGATCAAGAAACGGCGCACGCACTTCGAGTGACACAGCCATGCTTGCCCGATCCACTTTCGTCAAAATGTCTTCCGCCAGATAAAGCTTTGTGTCCAAATACTGCATGCGCTCGACCATGCTCGTTGCATCACAGTCTTCGAGCAAACGCCGCGCATCCTTGTAGACATCCATGCCGCGCCCATCATGAGATGCAACTCTCGCTTCATCCGTCAACAAAAGTATCTGTTCGGCGGGCGCGAAAGAACCGAACCACACATGATGACGCGCAACTTCATCTTCGTATCTCGTACCATTGATGAACCGGCGCGCCTTAAAGTCGAGCGAAAGATTCTTGGTTTTGACCGGCAGCAAGTTTACCGCCGTCTCAATCACCGCCCGACGCACGAATCGGGGTAGGCGCATGTAAAGGCGAGCCATCGTGTGGGCCGAGTACATCGGGTAACCGGCAAAAAGTTCATCGCCACCATCGCCGCCGAGTGCAACTGTGACGTGCCGCCGTGTGAAACGCGATAGTAGATAAGTCGAGACCAGCGACGGATCGCTCAACGGTTCGTCCATCCATGAACCGATCTCACCGACAAGATCGGCCGCCAGATTCGCGCTCAAACGTTCTTCGTGATGATCTGTGCCGAGGTAATCGGCGACGCCGCGCGCGTACCGGGATTCATCGAACGAACGCTCGGCGAAAGAGATTGAAAATGTTTTGACGGGCGCGGATGAAGCACGCACCGCGAGGGCTGCGATTGCCGATGAATCCACGCCGCCTGAGAGCAGCACACCAAGCGGCACATCCGCGACCATACGCATCCGTACAGAATCAGCGAGCAGTTCTCTAACGCGCTCCGCCGCTTCTTCCTCACTCGGCACCCTCTCATCTTTTCTGTAACTCAAATGCCAGTATTGCCAAACATCGATCTTGCCGTCCTCAAGCGTGAGCGCATGCGCCGCCGGGAGTTTGTGGATTCCCTCATAGATAGAGTGCGGTGCAGGAACGTAATCGAACGCGAGATACTGCGGCAGCACTTCAAGGTTCAAGCGCGGCTGAACCAGCGGATGCACAAGCAGTGCTTTCGGTTCGGAAGCAAAAAGCAGTGTTCCATCAAACACACCCCAGTAGAGCGGCTTTTCACCAAACGGGTCGCGCGCTAGAACAAGCCTGCGCCGCGCGGCATCCCACAACGCGAAGGCGAACATGCCGTTGAGGTGCTCCGGCATCTTCGTGCCGTATTCTTCATAGAGATGCGGCAGCACTTCGGTATCGGACTGACTACGAAAATGGTGGCCGCGCTTTTCAAGATCGGCGCGCAATTCCCGGTAGTTGTAAATTTCGCCGTTCAGAACGACGCTGATCTGTTCATTCTCATTCGTCGCAGGCTGCTCGCCAGTGGCTAGATCAATAATAGCGAGACGACGCATCCCCAGCGCCACACCCGCATCAATCATTAAACCTTCCGAGTCCGGCCCACGGTGCGTCATGCGATTACACATCGAGCGCAGCAACTGCCTGCAGCCGACACTCGGCGGCACACGCGCGTCTAAACTGGCCCATCCGGTAATTCCACACATACGATTAGTGACAAGTGAACAGTGACGAGTGACAAGAAAGAACAAAGCTTTATCTTGTCACTTGTCACTCGTCACTGTTCACTGCCTTTCTATCTTCTCGCGCACGGCGTAGATCGGTTTGGATTGTGACTCGTGATAGGTGCGCACGAGCATTTCGGCGAGCAGTCCCATCAGCAGGAACTGGACACCGACGGCGAACATCACGATTGCGAGCATTGGTAGCGGGGTCTGGATGAAGTCTGCTCTGCCGATTAGCTTGAAGAATATGGCGCACAATCCGGCGAATAATGAGACGGCAAAGGCGAGCATCCCGAACGTGCCGAAGACGTAGATCGGTTTGGTTTGATACGACGCCATAAACTTGATGGTCATAAGATCAAAGACAACTTTGAGCGTGCGCGATAATCCGTACTTTGATTTGCCCATCGTGCGCGGGTGGTGCATCACGGGTATTTCCGCAACGCGCGCCCCGGCCCATGAAGCGTAGATTGGAATGAAGCGATGCATCTCGCCATAGAGGCGCACGTCCGTGAGAGATTCGCGGCGGTATGCTTTCAACGAACAACCGTAATCATGCAGCGGCACGCCGCCGATCCATGAGATCAATCGATTGGCGATCATCGAAGGCACACGCCGCGTCCACATCTTATCTTGACGATGGCGACGCCAACCGGAGACCACGTCGTAGCCTTCATCCAATTTCTCCAGCAACCTTTTGATGTCCGCCGGATCATTTTGCAGATCGGCGTCCATTGGGATTAACACGCGCCCACGGGCTGCATCAATCCCAGCAGACATCGCTGCGGTCTGCCCGTAGTTGCGCTTCAAGGCGATGACGCGCACACGCGAATCGCGCTTCGCGAGTTCACGCAAAACATTCAAGCTTCCGTCGGTTGAGCCATCATCAACGTAAATAATCTCCGCCGTGCGTCCGAGAGTGGTTAGTGCTTCATCCAACTTTGCATGAAGCGGACGCAGGTTAAGCTCTTCGTTTAAGACCGGCAGGAACACAGAGATGTCCGGCGCGCCGCTCGCGGCATCTTCCGCCGCTTTAGATTGGCGACTGAGAACAGTTTCATCTTCGTCGTAGATTTTCATTTAACGGTTGCCACAGAGGCACGGAGACATAGAGAAAAGTAGACGGCGAGCAGAAGTCAGTCCACAAGATTCCTGCTGCTTACTGCTCTTGCGGCCTTCTATGTTCACTCTGTGTCTCTTCGGTCTCTATGGCTGATTTCATATTGCTAAGCGTAGTCAACATTAAGAAGCTTTCTCTTGAACCCAAAGGTTGACAAGGGTCTCCGGTGCAATCCCCTTGTCACGCGCGATTGTGGAGACACGACGGAAGAGGTC
>JACCTF010000485.1 GCA_013812565.1 Pyrinomonadaceae bacterium
TACATATCGTTGATGTCCGATCCCTGGTCATGGGCGAGCGTCGGCGAGTCGATGTGGTCGGAGGCGTCAAGTCGCGCCGCCGGGGTCAACAGGATCGCGAGCGCCACGGTTAGGGTGAGGGCGGCAAACGCGACCTTTTTACTTCTTGAGCAAGTCATGTTTTCTTCTCCTAATTCTTTATTAAGTGGTAAGCCTATTCGACTTACCAGTAGTTAAGCGCCTGATGTGGCGCACTCGTGACGTACAGGGAAATGACTCGACACCCCGCTGCCATCCTTCACGCGGACCAGAGCGCCGGCGAACGCTTGCAGTGACACTATCCAGACCTGCGTTAAGCAGTAACATGGTGACGGAGTCAGGGATCAGTGCCGTCAAAGTTAGAGCAGTGATCCTCCGCTAGTAATTTAGCCTGGTGATAGCTACGGTAGGGAGTATGATAATCGAGGCACATAAAGACAGGATCAAGATTGTGTAAAGATTTGGTAAAGATTGGCGAGAGGGTGGAGCAAGCGGCGCTTTGGTGTGAGCGGTCGGAGCATGTGGTAAGCCTTCGTGATGCACCTGATATCATGACTCAGACAGCGATGGTGCGTAGGGTTTGCCTCGCGACATCCGCCTGCAGAACGTCGAATGCGGGATTGACTTGAAGGGCCAGCTTCAAATACTTTGCGGCGTTCCGGCGGTCGCCGAGCCCGTTATAGATCATGCCAGCGTGGTAAAAGAGGCGCGCGTCGCGTGTGCCGAGGCGCAGCGCTTCGTCCATTGTCGCCTTTGCCTCGGCGAGCTGGCCTTTCTTATACAGGCACCAGGCGAGCGCGTCACACGTGAAGATGTCAGCGCGCGCCGCCCGCTCGCGGCGTGCGATTGCAAGGGCCTCGTCGAGTTTCATGTCGTGGTCGGCCCAGAACAAAGCTAACTGGCGCGAGTAAGTTTGGCTTTCAGTCGACCCGGCACGCTCGATGAACTCAACGAGGTTATACTGACGCTTCGCCTCTTCGGAGCGGTTGAGCCGCGTGTAAAGGTCTCCGAGAGCAATGGCAGTCTCCGGCAGTGGCACGCGCGCCTGAGCTTGCTTGTAAAACTCGATGGCCGTCTCCGTGTCGCCTGAAGCGAGACGGGCGCGCGCCTTCGATGCCAATGCCAGGTGGTATTTGGGAAAGACGTAGAGCGCAATGTCGTACTCGCGTTCGGCGGCTGCAAGCTTGCCTGCATTCATTAATTCGTCGCCGAGATGCACGCGGCACCATGCGATGCTCTCTGGATCACGAGGGCTCGCCGCCTCTGCCGCGGCGCGCATCGCCTCGATGGCACCTTCGGTATCACCCTGTAGCCCACGCAGGTACGAGACCCTTGAGTAAGACGGCGTGCCCGGTCGCATGTCCATCATCGTCTGTGCCGCCTCGAAGGCTCCTTGATAATCTCCGAGCTCGACAAGCGCGTCCGTGATCGCGCCGTAGTTGTCGTGATCCTGCGGCTGTAATGCCTGCGCGTGTCGCGCGATTTCGAGCGCTTCACCGAACCGGTGATAACTGAGCAGGAGCGTGGCCTTCAACTTGATGGCGTCGTAATTGTCTTTGGGCGCTGCAACCTCGAACGACCGAGTCAGCACCGCTTCGGCCTTCGCGTTGAAGCCGAAATCTCCGGTCTCGCGCGCCTTCTTCATATAAGCGGCACACAACAGGTTATAGCCACGCGGATCAGCGGGTGCGCGCTCTACCTGATCCTGCGCCACTCGAATTTGCCGGTCAGAGGCTGTTGGTCGAGAGGCGGCAGCGATAGGCTTTTGGCGGGCAGTTTCCACTCGGGGAGCGCGATTCGTCACGGCTCGAATGACGGCGGCGACGGCGAGCACGCCGAGAATTATTCCGGTGATGATTAAAAGTTTGTTCCTGATGTCTTTCACAACTGCACCTCAAGCAAAATTATTAAACGTCGGGGTGAGTCGGTCTGCGACTCACCCCGACAGGTGTGGTCAGGTCAAAGGTGTTTCAGCTCCAATCGTTCCCCGGTAAACTTGGCATAGCTACCTTC
>JACCTF010000501.1 GCA_013812565.1 Pyrinomonadaceae bacterium
CGATGGTTAAGGATTGACCCCCACCCATCGACAAGCCGGCAATCGCGCGGTCGGAGCGGTCATTTCGCACGCGGTAGTTCGATTCGACAAACGGCACTACATCTTCAAGCAGGTCGCGTTCGAAATACTCGATATTGCGTGAACGCATATCGGTGTTCGCCGCTCCGGACGTTGGCGACACTGGTGGGGCGGCATGGCCGTCCATCATGACGATGACCATCGGTTTCGCTTTTCGCTGAGCCAGCAGGTTGTCGAGGATTAAGTGAGCGCGGCCCAGCGCCGTCCAAGTCACCTCGTTGTCGCCGGAACCATGAAACAGATAAAGCACCGGATAGCGCGTGGTTGTTTGATCGTATAGGGGCGGCGTGTAGACATACAGCCCACGCTTCTTGCCTAACGACTTGGATTGATAACTATGGATGCGCACCGTGCCGTGCGGCACAGGTTGAAAATCGTGGAGGCTTGGCGAGTTGCCGGGCACTTCTAGAACGCTGGTTCGCGGTGAGCGCATCGGCTTAACACTGGAGTTGCCGGGGTCGAGCATCTGGAGACCATCCACCGAAAAACTATATCCATAAAGATCGGGTTCGAGCGGCTCTGTGGTCACGCTCCACAATCCCTCTTCATCTCTGGACAGCGCTTTCTTATCTTTGCCCCATTCGCCGGAGATGCTGACCTCTTTAGCGTTTGGCGCACGCAGCCGGAATGTGACTCGCCGGTCCGGGTGTACTTCCGGAGAGATGACCAGCGCGGGCTGAGGTCTGGGCGAGGCCGTGTTAACCGGCTTGGCTTCCCCAGTTTTAGCAGGCGATTCGCTCGGGGCTGTGCTCTGCGCTCGAACAATACCGCTCAAGCTGAGCACGAGAACGAACGATAAAACAAGTATTGTTTGCTTCTTCACAGTGACACTCCATCGAAGATAAAAGGCTTACTGGAAGCGCGTCGGGTTCATGCCTTTGTTAGATTGCCGACATGCACAGTTGCGCGAGTTACTATGCTATAACTCAAGCCCCAAGCGAATGGCAACCTCAACTGGAGAATAGCTGCCATCTTCCCGATAAGGCTGCAAAGGGTCTGCCGGATATAGCGGTGGTTGCGCCATAAACCGTGGCTTAGTCCCGCGATGTGGCTGCGCCGCATGGATGAGAAATGGATGACAAAGATAAACCGTGCCTGCCTCCCCCGTGGCGAGCGCCAGCGGTCGCTCTGGCATCATCTCCATTTTCTTGGCAAGCATAAGGTATGACAACCCAGCTTCTCCTGCTGGTTCCAGAAGACGTGGCACGTCCAGGTGGGAACCGACCTGGATACGTGTCGGCGCATCATTTTCACCGACATCAGAGAACAGGAACAGCATCAGCAAGGCGCGCCCTCGTGATTGCACGTTCAACCGCCAGGAACCATCATCTCCGAGGAAACTTGCCTCGGCATGCCAGCCTGTGTCGCCTGGATCAACAGGGCTGGGAAATCGGATCGGAAAAGTGCCTAGACTTGATCGTGGTAGCCAGCGCCCTACACCGACAAGTCGATCAAAAGCGGCATGCAGCAAAGCATGTTCATCGCTTGCCAGAACGGTTCTTGCGCGTAATCACCAAGCCTCACGAGCGGCTGTGTCCATGTTTTTGGGTCGTGCGGATTGCATCCCGTATCCTGCCACAGCAGCTGGCAGCCTTCATCAGCTAGATTGCGAGGGAAGGCGTGATCGAGGCGGACAAATCCGCTTTCAATGAATTGCTGGACTTGGGCTTCATCAAGGGGTTTCATCAGCTCTGATCCATCAGGATTCAGATTCCATAATTCACCCAGCGGAAACAACTCGGGCAATCTAAAGCACGATTACTGGTGAAGCCAGTTCGTCACTTGTGCGTCCGTCAACTTATCCTTCTGAACCTCAAGCTCGCTGCTCGCGCCGAGCGTTTGATAAACCTCACTAATCCAATCTGTGCGAAAACTGTCGCCTGTGTGGTGAATCAGCAGCGGTGATGGAGCGGCAAGTGCGGCGGCTGTGCGCAATTCACCGGCACGACGCAAACCAGGCGCGAACAACTCTTTGAGGAAAGCCTCGTCGTTTGTGTTGTCAAACTGAGCGACGTCAACCACCGTGCGGTTGATCTGGGGTGCGAGTCCCCGCGCAAGCAGACACCATAGACCCGCTCGCCCCATCCCAGTTAGATTTATTTGTGCGACATCGGGGCGATTTCTCAGATGGGCAATCGCCGTCAGAATGTCCTGAACGCGGTTGGCATCGTCGGTGCGGTTGTACGTCGTGAAGAATTGCACCTCTTTAGCCCGAGCGCCTTTTGCCTCACCCGTCTGAAAGCAGTCGATTGCCATCACGACATGGCCTTTTCGCAGAAGCTCAGCGACTACAGGCCCAGGTGATTCGCCTCCCGGATTGGTCAGCGGCGCTCTGCCATCTTCGTGGACTATCAGCGTCGCCGTCTTTGTGCGATTGCGGCGGGTTGGCATCCAAACGGTTGCCGGCACGCGGTCGCCTTTACCTTT
>JACCTF010000515.1 GCA_013812565.1 Pyrinomonadaceae bacterium
AGCGCCGCGCAGTTTCTCGATTACGACAACGACGGATTGCTTGATCTCATCGCAATCTCCGGCGCGTCTTTGCGCGTGCTGCGCAACGTCGGCAACAAGTGGATGGACGCGAGCAGTGCCGCGGTTAAGCCTGATCTTCTCGGCGGAGCGGCAAAGCAGGAAGGAATGAGAGCCCGCCATTTCGTATCCGGCGATACGGACGCGGACGGCGATGTTGATTTGATTGTCAGTGCCGGAGCTTTAAAATTTGCACGTAATGACGGCGGAAACGCTAACCGATCAATGCGCGTGTGGCTCGCGGGCAAGGTCAGCAACCGCAGCGGCGTCGGAGCCAAAGTGGAAGCGCGCACCGGAAGCCTTTGGCAGAAGCTTGAGACATACGCGGCGAGCCCGGCGCCCGCGCCCGCTGATGTGGTGTTTGGCCTGGGACAACGCACTGCGCCCGACGCGGTGCGTGTGTTGTGGCCCGCCGGAATCGTGCAGGCTGAAACCGAAGTCGCAGGGGCAGAAGGGGCGTCCGGCGCAAACAGTGCTAAGAATCCAGCACTGGCTCAAAGTCTTACCGTCACCGAACTAGACCGCAAGCCGTCGTCGTGTCCATACCTGTTTGCATGGAACGGCGAACGCTTTGAGTTCATTAGTGACTTCATGGGCGGCGGCGAGATGGGGGCGTGGCTCGCGCCCGGCATACGCAATCAACCCGACTCGGACGAATATGTCCGCATCCGCTCGGATCAGTTGAAGGAGCGCGACGGGCGCTACGAGCTTCGCGTGACGCATGAACTCGAAGAGGTTCTCTTTATGGACCGCTTGAAACTGATCGCCGTCGCGCACCCTGCGGATGTCGAAGTTTACCCCAATGAAGGATTGACCGGGCCGCCACATCGCACATTCAAACTTTATGCAACACACGGGGCTCGTCCGCCCGCGAAGGCCGTTGATGATCACGGCCACGACATGCTGCCGCGCATCGCCGAACTCGACCGTCAGTATCCTGATGATTTCAAGTTGCATCGCCTGCGCGGCTATGCGGAGACGCATTCACTGACGCTTGATCTCAATTCACAAATCAAAGGATCACCTAACGGAGCCGCCAACGAACGGACACTGTTGCTGCTCACCGGCTGGACCGACTACGCATTCTCCAGCGACAACGTTGCCGCCGAGCAATGCGGCATGAGCCTTCTGCCGCCCGCGCTGCAAGTTCGCAACGCCAAAGGCGAGTGGCAAACCGTGATCCCTGATATGGGCATTCCCATCGGTCGCCCGCAAACTGTCACGGTTGATCTCACAGGAAAATTTCTCTCGTCGAGTCGTGAGGTGCGCATCACGACCAACATGCGCATCTACTGGGATCGGATTCTGGTTGATACGTCGGACGGCAACTCTCCAACCTCGATGACCGAGCTTGATCCGGCGGTTGCTGATCTGCGTTGGCGGGGTTTCTCAGCGGAACAGACACCGGATGGTCGCGAGCCATACGGCTACACTTACGAGCTGGTTTCGCCTACCTCGCCGTGGAAGACGATGCTCGGGCGCTATACGCGCGAAGGCGACGTGCGTCCATTACTCAGCCGCACGGATGACATGTTTGTAATCGCGCGCACCGGCGATCAGGTAAGCGTGTCCTTTGACGCCACTAAGCTTCCAGGCTTACCCGCCGGTTGGACCCGCACCTTCCTGCTCTACGTTGACGGCTTCAGCAAAGAGATGGACATTAACTCGGCAAGCCCCGATCAAGTTATGCCGCTGCCCTTCCACGGCATGAGCGGCTACCCGTACAAAGCAACCGAAGCCTATCCGCAGACGCCTGAACATCGTGAATACATGGAGCGCTACAACACGCGCGTCATCCACGCTCCGGTGCCGCAACTGTTAATGACAAGCAAACAGTGACAGGTATAGAATTTTTGTCGTTGGCACCTGTCACTCGTAACAAGGATTCCGATGATGCCGAAAGGCGTTGAGCACCCCCACATCCGTTACGCAGTCGCCGCATGTCAAACCGACATGCCGAACCCAATTGAGCGCCGCGAGATGCGCCGGAACACTGACCGGATGCTCTCGATGATTGATTCGGCGGTGGCAGGTGCCGCACCTTTTCTGCCGGTGCGTCTTGTCGTCTTCCCCGAGTTTGCGCATGCCGCCCCGGTGTATGCGACAGTCTCAGAATTAACCCAAAAACTAGCGGTGCGCATTCCGAACGAGCACACGGAGCGGCTTGAGCGGAAGGCACGTGAACATAACATCTACATCCAAAGCGGATCGATGTTGGAGACGGACCCACGCTGGCCCAATGTAATCTTCAATACGACTTGTCTGATCGGGCCGGAAGGCATGCTCTACAAATATCGCAAAGTGAACCCGTGGATTCCCTACGAAGTTCACGCGAGTCCGCATGATCTTGAGGGCTACGACGAACCGCTCTTTCCGGTGGCCGACACTCCCCTCGGGCGCATCGGTTGTGCGATCTGCTACGACTGGCTGTTCCCGGAAGTCCTGCGTCAGTTGACGGCGAACGGGGCGGAGGTTCTGATACGCGTCTCCGCATACATGGACCCGTGGGGCGCGACCGATCCGATGGATTGGTGGACGGTTGTCAACCGCTGCCGCGCGCTTGAGAACACCGCATATGTAGTCGCTGCCAATCAGGGCGCAAGTCTCAAACATTACCCGCCCTACTCATGGCCGGGCGGCAGTCAAGTGATTGATTATGACGGGCGTATTCTGGCCCAGGCGACGCCCGGTCCGGGCGAGCGCATTGTCGTCGCGCCCGTGGACATCTCGGCGCTGCGGCATGAACGTTCTGTACGCCGCGGTCACCACATGCTTGCGCATCTGCGCACGGAAGCCTATCCCGTTTACGCACGTCATCAATACCCGCCACGCAACGCCGCACACTCGCGCGACGAAGCGCATTCGTACGAAAGAAACAACTCTTTGATTGATGAAGCAAAAGAATTCTCGATGCCGGTTGCGCCAGAGAAGTAAAGCTAATGGATTATTTGCTCAGTTGGAACTGCAAGCACATTGCCAGTGGCCGCGTGCGGAAAGTTATGCAGAGCATCAATGACAGTCTGGGAATACATACCCCGGTTGTATGTACGCCTGAAGAATTGATGGAGGTGTAAGATGTGGGAAGATGAGATTGTTGAGGAAGTGCGCAAGGTGCGACAGGAAATTGAAGAAGAATGTGATAATGATCTGAGGAAGATATTTGCGCGGGCGATTGAAGTGCAGAAGGAATATGCTGATGAGTTGGTTCCTGCGCCGTTGATCTTGCCGAAAGAGAAAGAACTTGTGGGACACACTGAACGAGCCTAACAAGATGTTGCAGCGCGACGCCTCAATAGCATTGTTCTCAAGATACGTGCTTCGTCGTAGGTTGAAGGCTGCTCGCTCGCAGCATCTGAATCGCAGCGATATACCGCCCGTGATTAAAACCATTCAACGTGCATCATGCTTTTCCTTCGACGTGCCTTGCCACTCACGCGCATTGCTTTATAAGTTGTAAAAAAACAACTTGTGCATTTTGAATAATATAAACTTGCTCCGCTCGGCTCTTGCAACTCTGTTTGCAGCCGCCGCAGCGGAGGGCACATGACCGTAGAACAAATCCAAAAACTTTTTCTTTGTCAATGCACACGATGTATCGGGAGAGCGGACAACGCGACAGCGCAATTGCATTCCCACATGATTGAAATGGCGGCTCTGATGAATGAAAAGCATCGTCGTCAATTTGCTGCGCTGATGTCTTTGCAGTTTGGTCATGGTGGCATCACGCAGGTCGCCGAAATTACCGGACTCTCACGCAACACAATTGCCCGCGGAAGACGTGACTTGACGGCCGTCGCTTCTTCATAAAGATTGTCGAGCAGAAAGGTTTGAAGCCCCGCACAATATTGCAGAACTTCATCACGTTCTGCCCGTTTGTTCCAGTTCATTGGGAAGTCGCAATAGACGACGCTCACCCGGTCGTCAATAATCTCGTTTGTTTGAGAAAGATAGTAGCCGCCCGTGTTTTCGAGCACCGTACAGCCGCCACGCAGTTCAGTGAATTCTCTGATGAGCCAAGACAGGGTGTCTTAATAGGCAGCTTCGTAACGGATGGGAACATAAACTTCAACGCGGATTCTTGGCGCGAAGCTCGGCAAGACGTTGTTTCCTCCATTCAGCGATATTCTTCAACCTACGACGAAAGTCTGCCTCGGAGATTTCTGCCTTCGGAGGTTTTTTGTTAAGCGCAGCGCGCGGCACAACTTGGTACTTGTTCTTCATAACTACCCTCCCTGCGGATTATCATACGAGCACGGCCATATATCAAGAAGTCATCCCGCCAACACCGCGCAGCGGCATAACGCTGCGCGGGCGCGCACACAACGCATCAAGCATCCAAGCTGACGGATGAAAGCGGCGCTATTCGCGCTCCGCTGCAACCGCTTGTTCGGCGCGGTGTGGATGTCAAAGGTCGTTTTCAGCGATGCCCGCTTGCTTCATCAGGTTCCTGAGCAAACCCGTCTTCAATGCTTGGTTTCCGTGAATGGGGACAGAGAGTCTGACAATGCTCCCTGCCTTCCCGTAGATGTGATGGCTACCTTGCACTCGCAGCAACTGCCAGCCCTGACGTTCAAGAGCCTTTGCCAACTCTTTGCCCGAAACCGACTTCATACCGCGATCTCCAACACGCGGCCATCTTCGAATGTTTGTTCCGGCGGCACATCTACTGACAAGCAACCTTCAACTGCCTCATAAAGATTCTGGAGCAGTTCTTCAAAAGTTTCGCCTTGCGTGGCACACCCCGGTATGCTTGGCACTTCTGCCCAGTAGCCACCTTCTTCTGCTTCATGCACAACGACTTTAAGTTTCATGTTCGTGATTATATGGCTATGGCGAGCAAATCGGTACTCCTCACATGATCTTTGAAACATTAGAAGCGCCGAAAGTTAACAATTCACGGACACTCCATTGATGGTTGGTAAGTCCAGCCACTTGCGCTGGTGTTGTACCTTGCAGACTTGAATGCGCCA
>JACCTF010000522.1 GCA_013812565.1 Pyrinomonadaceae bacterium
CGCCAACTCCCCCCGGACGAGCAGCGTGAACTCGCCGGCAAACTTTTGGCCGAGGCCGCGCGACCTACCTTAACCGGGGCGGAAATAAGTCGTAACCACGAGATCGTGCGCCGCACCCACGGCACGATCAAGGGACTCGACCGCGCGACGATCATCAGCCTCGCCGAGGACGAGGAGTATTGTGGATATTAAGGCGCTCCCGGAAGGTACGCGCTGCCTCGTTGACGCCAACATCTTCATCTACCATCTCGCTGCGGCTTCGCCGGACTGCACGAGTTTCATCGACCGCCTCGCCGCCGGCCATTTCCACGCGCACGTCACGACCGTCGTCGTCGCGGAAGTTTTGCACCGCCGGATGATGGCCGAGGCGTTAGCGAAGGGCGTCGTCACTTCCGGTCAACTGCTGAAAAAGTTAAAAGCCGATTCCGCGCTGATCACACAACTGTCGGATTACGTTGCGGAGGTCGAAGACCTCTTACTTTTGCCGCTCGAAGTAATCGAAGTGGCGGCCGCCGACATATCGGCGAGTCACACGTTGCGGCGCAAGCACGGACTCTTCGTCAACGACTCGATCAACCTCGCTTGCGCCGAACGTTTCGGGCTAACTGACATCGTCACGCACGACGCCGACTTCGGGCGCGCGCCGGGCGCGAGGGTTTGGAGCCCGACCGACATCTGAGCGCCACGAATTCCCTCTCCTCGAATAGCTTTCCATAATCATCATTATCATAAGCTATTTTCCTTTCGAAAAGAAGGTGAACTTGCTTGAGATACCTCCAATGATAGTGTGTCTTATAGCACTGGCCCACGGGCTTCGACGGCAGGTTCCAGTACGTGATTGAATGGCAGTGAGAGATTCAACCATTCCCGCTTTTCCATGCTGAAAGGCACAAAGCGAATTGCTGACGCCCATCATCCGGGAGCTTTGCTACATTCTCAATGAAGTCCTGTTGGTGAGGCTGGCCAAGTGCGAGCCGGTAAAGCCATCGCTGATGACAAAGCTGGTCGAAGCGGTTAGTCTGCCAGGATTGAGGAAGGACGACAAATAGCCGATCAATGCTTTCACCGGGACACGTCCACCAAGGGCTTCGGCCAGAAGCATCTTGCCGGAACTCATTCTCGGCATGAGCAGCGAGTATCACCCATGGACTCGTGTTCTCTCCGGCATCGTAGAGCGTCAGCGTTCGCAGCCTCTCCGCTAATGCGCGTCGCACGGAAAGTCCGCCGAATCGCTGAATCCGTCCCTCGCGCTGTTCAAGATCGAGCGGGGTCGGGCACAAATCCCAATGCAGGACTTGCCGGCACCAGACGTGGAAGTCCAACCCTTCTTGTCCGAGCGAAGTCGTCGCGAGCACGTGAGGCCAGAACGGAGAATTGAATGATCGACGCAGGTCGTCGGTGCGGAGGCGATCCTCGCCGCTCGTTGCGGCATTTTCGACTTTGGCATCCGCAAACGGCATCGCCGCGTGACAGCGCAGGTGGAAGCCTTCGCCACCCGCGCCCGGTTCATGGACGCGGTGACGACCTTCATGAAGACCGAGCACCTTGCGAAGATCACGAGGAAAGCAAGTGATTGCGTCGGCGTCGAGTTGACTCGCGATCCACAAGTGTTCATCGAGAACGGATTCGAGATTGCCTGCGACAACGGCTTCGGGAATCGCATCCATGAAGGTCTGACCACGGCGGGTGAGTGCGGCATGGAACAAAGCCCTATTTAAGTAAGGCCGCAATCCATTCCAACTGGCTGCTAGTAGCTGGCCGTAACGTTCGTTGGTGATGCAGTTTGAGTCGAAGCGGTAAAGCGCGCGCCGAGAACTACCCCAGGGCCGGAAAGCGCGAATGTAGCCAATGTGGCGACTTCAGTTTGTGTTACCGAGTCGAGCCCCCCCTCCGCCGCTCGTTGCCATTGGGCGAGAACTTCCCTCATCACTTCCTCTTGTCCGCCAGCGGCACGACGCCAATGATCAAGAAGCTCTCTCCACGACGGCAAGCTACAGTGACGATCAATAATTGCGCCTTTGTATTCAATGGCTGC
>JACCTF010000530.1 GCA_013812565.1 Pyrinomonadaceae bacterium
ACGCGGACTAAGCGCGGCGGCAGTGCGGCAGACATGCGCAATCAGCGGACGTCCGTCAAGCTTGTGCAAAACTTTGGCAGTTCGTGAACGCATGCGCGTGCCCAGTCCGGCAGCCAGGATCAGAACATCGAGCGGGGAAGGGGTCTCAGGCGTGGATGTTTGTATCTGTTTCTCCATAATTTTGAGAGATGCTACACGAGGGAAGTGACGGCAGTCGATGCGCGGCGTATACACGCCTGTTCGTTGCAAGCCATAATCACGCGCGCCAGCTTCTCGGGGCTGTGACGAACCTTCGGGCTTTCGTCAAGAAGATCGACGCGCACGATCTTCATCTCTTAGCCAAAAGCTTCTTCAAGAAGAAGATGATTCAAGCCGATTTGGTACGCGCCATCGGCTGCGTACCGAGTCGCTTGCTCGTCGGTGATAAATCGGTCATTGATAACCACATAATCAAAACGAATTTCCGGCGCATAGTTCCTCACCGTCTCCACATGCTGTCGTGCCGTGTAGCCATCGGTTTCGCCGGGCTGCGTCATCAGGTTGCAAACGAATATCTTGACAGCATGACTTGCGCCGATGGTTTCGGCAACGCCAGCGACAAGGAGAGGAGGCAGAATGCTTGTGTAGAGCGAACCAGGGCCGAGAGTGATAATGTCTGCGACGCGAATCGCGCGCAACGCCTCCGGCAAGGGCAAGCAGTGTTCCGGTTCAAGGCGCAAACGACGAACCGGAGCCCGCGACGCCGTGATGCGAGATTCTCCGCGCACTTCTGTTCCATCTTCGAGTTCAGCGACAAGACGCACATCCGTGAGCGTTGCCGGGTAGATGCGTCCTTTGCTTGCTAGAACCTCGGATGACAAGCGTACAGCTTCGACAAAATCCCCGGTCACCTCGGTCAGTGCCGCCAAAAACAGGTTGCCGAAGCTGTGGCCGCCCAGTTCGCCGTTGCCGGGAAAGCGATAGCGGAACAACCTGGCGAGCAGTGTTGAATCTTCAGACAACGCCACCATACAGTTGCGTATGTCGCCGGGCGGCAGCATCTGTAGCTCGTCGCGCAACCGTCCGGAACTTCCACCATCATCTGAAACAGTGACAATCGCCGAAAGCGTTTCGAGCCACACGCTGCCTTCGGCACTTGCGCCAACCAGCGGTTTCAACCCGGCCAGCAGCGTAGAAAGCCCCGTCCCGCCGCCAATTGCAACGAGCTTCAGGCCGCGTTCCGTCTCTGATTGCAACTTCCCAGTCTCTTCCATAAGTGAAGCGCTAGAGGGTGAAATATACTTAAAGGGCTGTGGGTTTCAAAGAGGAGGGAGCGCGAGAAGAAGGAAAAGGATTTGGGAAAGAAACCCTTTTAGCTTAATTCAACGAAGCACAAAAATTATTCTTTCAAATTCCGGCTCGCGCCGCAGAGTGGCAAGGTCCTGATCGTTCTGTGCGCGTATGCGCAAAGAAGGTTGAATACTTAACGCATACTCTAGAGATTGCAACGCTAGACCGGTCTCGCCAAGACGCGCCCGTGTTGCAGCCAGACCATAATGGATGTGTGCAGCTTCGGGTTCACACTTTAGGGCGCGCTCAAATAACCCCTGCGCAGTCGCGTACTCGCCGCAGTTGAGTTCAATAACGCCACGGTCGTACAAACCGTCGGCATCACGCGGCAACGCCCTCTCTGTCTGTAAACGAGCTTCTGTAATAGCTAAGTAAGTGCGTGCGCGAGCGACAACTTCTGCTGCACCTGTCGGCATTGCGATCATCGCCCGGAACAATGTACGCGCTTCATGGAAATGGGCGCGAGCGAATGCTTTGTGAGCTACTTCGAAGGCGCGTAATGCAGCGGCTTGGTGGTTTGTTTGCTGAGGCAATGAAGCAGAAACCTTAACCTTGTTCAACCGTTTTGGTTGAGCTTCAGCCTCGGGTTCGATCTTCTTTGTCTTTTTGGTAGCTGTCGGAACAACCGCTTTGCTTTTAGTTTTAGTAACCTTAACCTTCGATTCCTTGACTTGCGATGCCCGCTTGACGCTCGTGGTCTTAGTTGCTTTGCCTCCGGACGTCGCTCCTATTGTTGTTTTAGATTTGACAGCCTTTTGCACAGGGGCTTTCACTGCACCCGAACGTTTAACGATGGGCGCAGGACGTGCAGACTTACCTACTGACTTCCGGGTCTTCGTTGAGGGGGTATCGTGCGATACAGAGCGGGAGGAAGGTCTTCTCACGCTCTTGATGATGGCATCGCTCATGCAAACTCTCTATTTTCAATGGGTAGCCCCGTCCGGGCGGGCCTACCAGAGTGGCGGCAGCTTAACATAGCCTATATCGTAAATCAACGAGCACTTTTGATCAGCTTGCGCAATTATGATCAACACCGAGAATCACTATTAGCCAAAGTAATTACTTGAAAACAAGACCAAGCTGTGTTAATGTCCGTTTTGGCTAAGGCCCGCTTCCAATTGTATCTTCATCAGTTTGTTACGACGCCTCTAAAATCCAGCCTTCTCACCTCTCATTTAAGCTAAAGCGAACACCCCACATTACCGCACTACCCTTCTGGTTTGCACCTCATCAGAGAAAGCGTTTGTTTTAATGACAGGGACCTCAATCC
>JACCTF010000534.1 GCA_013812565.1 Pyrinomonadaceae bacterium
GCCATATTGAAGGATCATGCTGAAAAACTTTGTCAATAAAATCAGCTATGTAGCAACGTCGGGTACCTAACAACAGGTTCAACCGGACCCGCTCTCAGCGCACCTTTTGTTGGCGAAGTCTCGCCGGGCCGGTTAACCTGAGCGTTCGGCAGCTTCGCTAAAAGATGAGAGACAAGAGCCGCATGGCGCACTCGAAAGAACCGTGGCACGTCCAAGTTGAGCGCGCCATGCTCCACGCTCCGCGTATGCCAATACAGCTCGTTTCTGCGCAAGGTGATTAACGAGCGGAGTGTGGTTTGAGCGAGCGCGCCCCCGAACGTATTAAGAATTCGTGTGGCGCGGAGCCGCCACACAATTCTGTGTTGAACTAAGCCGGTGGTGGAGAATACTTGGAGTTTAACGAGTGCCGTGAGGGGATGATGTGTGGTTTTTCACTGAGAGCCGCAAGGACCTGCAAGCTCAGCTTGGAGGGATGCTACTCACTTGCGGGCGATGAACTGTTCGCGAGTTCAGTCTCCCATCATGATCCACGGCAAGAATCCATGAGCCGCCGCGGCTGCGCACGCGTTTCGGGAACTCCTAGACGATAACCATCCGTGCACGCCGATGATTGAAGTTGGCGCGGCAAGCAGATGTGCTGGTCATCATCAAGATAGTTCACCATCCAGATAGCGCCCCTCACGGCGGTACTCCGCTCCTCGGTTCGAGTTTCCCTATCAGTATCAAGACACTGCCGCAGCTCGGACAGCAAGGAGTAGCGGCTGGCGCTTTGACCTGAGCGTATGGGTCAATGGA
Organism: Pyrinomonadaceae bacterium; assembly: GCA_013812565.1. Taxonomy (GTDB): domain Bacteria; phylum Acidobacteriota; class Blastocatellia; order Pyrinomonadales; family Pyrinomonadaceae; genus JACCTF01. Next base: position 796 of record JACCTF010000534.1, read on the forward strand.
GTGCGGTGTGGTAGCTCGAGTGCCGAGCACCTCGCTCGCTCGTGCGAGCAAAGGACGATTGCCGGGACTGAGCAAACCGTAATAGCGGACCTTGACGAATCCCTCTGGCAAGACGTGCTGCAGAAAGCGACGGATGAACTCTTCAGCCGGAAGCTGGCAGAGTTTGAGGTGGTCAGTAGCGGACTCTTTGTAGGAGAAAGTGACCTGGCCATCCTCGAGATGGAGGATGCGGTTGTTGCTGATGGCGACGCGAAAGATGTAAGGGGCAAGATAGGTGAAGGCTTGAGAGCCTGTGCCGACCGGCTCAGCGTGAACCACCCACTCTTTCTTCCATACTTGGGGATCCACATGAGGGAACAGTTCAGTCTTCTTCAATTCATCTCGCACCTTGGCGCGAAAGAGCCGAGACAGCGGTTTGACGTGGACAAGGAAGTCTTTGCGCGACGAGAGCCAGCGGCCGTCTTCGCTCAATCCTCCTCCCGTGACGATATAGTGAACGTGCGGATGGTAGAGCAGTTGGCGCGTCCAGGTGTGGAGCACGCCCATCATACCGATGCGTCCACCTACGAACCTTGGATCGCGGGCCAGTTTCTGTAAGGCGGCTGATGAAGCATGAAACAGAATGTTGTAGAAGGTTTTCTGCTGACTTCGGGCAAGGAGTCTGAGTTCATCAGGCAGCGTGAAGGTGACCATGAAGTGCGGGACAGGCAGCAGCAAGTCCTGCTGTTGAGCGAGCCACTGGTTGGCCTGATCATTCTGGCATTTGGGGCAATGGCGGTTTTTGCACGAGTGGTAGCTGTAGCGCTGCTCTTCGCACTGGTTGCAGTAGTAGAGGTGGCCGCCGAGAACTTCAGTGCGGCATTGTTCGATGTCCTGCATGGCGCGCAGATGAGAGGGCAGCATCCGGTCGCCGAACTTTGCTCTGTAGTCTGGACCATGCAGGCGGAAGATGTCCGCCATTTCCACCATCACAGATCGTTGATGATCTGGTTGATGGCTAGTGCTCCGAGGTCTTCGGCTTTGACAGTCAGATGCGTGTAGAGGCTGGTCGTGGCTGGCGAAGTGTGTCCGAGATACTCTTGAATGAGCCGCAGGTTGAGACCGGCTTCAAGCAGATGCGTGGCCCAACTGTGACGAAGCGTGTGAACTGACGCGTGCTTGTTGCTGCCGCTTTCTTTGAGTGCCGTGCGGAAGGCGTCCTGCACGCTGCTGCGGGCCATCGGCTCGGTTGAAGTGGACAACGGGACATTCCCATGACCGGGCGAGGGGAAGATCAGCACGGGATTGCGATGCGTCGTCCAGTATTGGCGCAGAATCTCCAGCGTGCGTTCCGGCAAGGGGACGTAACGGTCTTTAGCACCCTTGCCATGACGCACGTGGATCATACGGCGCGGGCTGTCGATATCGGCGACCCGCAGATTGGTTCCCTCTTGCAGGCGCAGGCCGCAGGAGTAGATAGTCGTCAGACAAACTTTGTAGCGTGGCAGTCTGAGGCAAGCGAGAATCTTGCGCACCTCTTCCGTGCTCAGGATGACTGGCAACTTCTTCTCTCGCGGCGCGCGCAAGATGCCGAAGATAGACCAGTTCCGGTTGAGAGTCTGTTCGAAGAAGAACTTGATGCCGCAGATGGCGATGGTGGAAGTGTTACGCGAGTAGTGTTTGACATTCTTGATAAAGAGGAAGTACTGGCGAAGTTCTTCCTCAGTGATCAAGTCCGGAGACTTGTGATAATGTTCGGCCAGTTGGCGAACGGCTCTTGTATATGCCTCCTGAGTACGCTCAGAGAGACCCCTGAGCTGAAGACACTGGATCATTCTCATTTGTAGTTCTGTCATGGTGATACCTCCTGATCTGTCAAAACTTGAATCTAAACTCAGGAAAGTGTAACTACAAAAGACTCGCGACTGAGAATGATCGGGTTATGTAGAGGAGGGTGAGCAATCTGCGCGCAGCGCTTAGTTAAACAATGGCTTGCAGCGGACCCGCCATCAGCGCCATTCCCATTGATCAGGTTCATAGCGGGCCGCTGAAGCCAAGCGTTAGCCGTCTGCGTGTTTGGGAAGTTAGAAGATGAACCTTATTGTCGCTCACGACAAGAAGATTCGTGATTGTTCTCAACTTAAAGCTGAGCGGCTGGACGGAGCGAGAAGAGGAAGGCACC
>JACCTF010000549.1 GCA_013812565.1 Pyrinomonadaceae bacterium
CTCTATGACCTTGACACCGAAGCCCGACAGCTTTGTGAACAACTAAACTTGAACATGCACCGCGCGGCGACCGTCGGAACCTATCCCACAATCATCAAGATGATTTATGAATTGATACTTGAAAGAATGGCTGTTGAGGCCGGTCAAGATGCTCCGGCGCGGCGCTTCTTGGGAACACGCGGCCCGAATCACGACGTGTGTCCTGTTGACTGCTGTTTGATGGGAGCGGGAAGACCAACAGCACCAGCAGCGAGCCAAGTGGGCCAGCCAGCAAGCGCTTCATTCCACTGAAAGGGAAATAGAAGCATCAGCCCTTTGGCTAAATGAATTAAGCAGAAGCTTTGCCGCACATTTCTTATTGAGCGCGGAGAATCTGGAGCGGCTTGCGCGTCAGTACATCGATGCTTGAGAGAGCTCCAATCAGGGTGACCAACACGACTGTGATGACGAGGCCGATAAGGTTGATCGAAGGTGTGAAGCTCCACGGAATATCGAAGACGAAGCGCGCCACTGCGTAAGAAAGCCCGATGGCCGCAAGCGACCCGACGATGCCTGCGACAAGCCCTAACAGAATGTACTCGGCGAGCAGAATGGTGAGCAAAGTTTTCTGCTTCGCTCCGAGCGTTCGCAGCACAGCGGCTTCGTAGACGCGCGCAAACTTCGTCATCGCAATCGATCCCATCAGGATCAGCACACCGCTCAGGAAAACGAACCCGCCGATAAAGGAGACGCCGAGCGTGACGTTATCGAGAATGCGTTTTACGCTGCGCAGAATGTCTGCCACATCGATCACGGAAACATTTGGGTATTGGTCCAGTAGAGTTCGTTGAAAGCGTGCGCGCTCGGCTTGCTCGGTTGGTCCGTTGATCCCGGCAATCATTGTTTGCGGCGCGCTCTCCAATGAGCCGGGACGAAACAGCACCAGAAAACCGGTGCGTGAGTTTCGCCAATCGACGTGGCGAATGCTCGTCACGCGCGCCACGATCCTACGCCCGAGCACGTCAAAGGTAATGGTGCTTCCGACATCCATGCCGCCTAGCCCGCGCATCGATTCTTCGATTGACACTTCGGCTTCCGACGCGGGCGCAGCCGTCCAAAACTTTCCGTCGATGATCCTCTCATTCTCTTCAAGGTTAGGGCGGTAAGTCACAACGTACTCGCGACCCAGGCGGCCACGCTCGCGTCGCATCTCGCCCGCTGTGAGATCAATGTCGCGATCATCAACTGCGACAATCCGCGTGCGAACCGTTGGGACGAGGGTGGGCCTCTCTCCGGTTATTCCTTCGATCAATCGTTCAAGGCCGCTCGCCTGATCCTTTTGAATGTCGATCAAAAACATGTTCGGCAGATTGCCGCGCTGATTCGGACTGAATTCGTCAACAAGATTTGATTGAAGCAATTGAATGGTAATGACGAGAAAGACTCCGAGGCCGACGGCCATCACGATTGTGCGCGTTTGATTACCGGGACGGTAAAGGCTGTTAATGCCTTGCCGCAGCGCGAACGAGCGCACATGACGCACCTGGCGCAGAAGATAGATGAGCAGCGTTGCCGCGACGTAGAGCGCGCCCGCCGTAACAACGAGACTTGCTAAGAACATTGCCCCAATGCGTAGGGAACCCGCTTGCCATGAAGCCAGCCCGACCAGACCGGCGATCACTACGCCAATGGTCAACCAGCGTCGATAGTCGCGCCAGTAGTCAAGTCGGCGACTAAACGAACGAGATGCTGAAGTAGTGTCAATGCCGGAACGCAGCAGCACGCCCGGTTTAATATGCCGTATGCGCAGCAGCGGCAGCGCCGAGAAGAGAATAGAGATCAGCAAGCCAATGCCTAAACCCTGCACGATGGCTCCCGCTTGAAGGTTGTTGCTCATGTTCGCGGGCAAGCTCTCGGCGAAGTAGACGGAGAGAAAGCGAAGTGTGCCCATCGCGAGGAAGACTCCGAAAACGCTGCCCGCGAGACCCAGGGAAACAACCTCCGTCAAGTAAACGGCGAGTAGTTGGCGGCCCGTTCCGCCGACACACTTAAGCACTGCAATTGTCTTCTGTTGTTGCTCGATAAAGACGCGCGTCACGCCTGAGATGCCGATGCCGCCGAGCACCAGGATGACGAGTCCGGTTAAGGCTAAGTAGTTTTCGGCGCGCGCAAACTGTTCGCTCAAGTTCTCCTGCGCATCTTTGTATGAGCGGACATTGAGCGTGCTGTCTTTCAACTCCGCACGCAATCCTTTGACGAGCGTCTCCGCCCCTCCTTCCGGGGTTTGGAACAGAATCTTGCGGCGGGCGCGACTACCGAATCCTGTCAGCCCCGTGGCTTCAACCGCGCCGCGTTCGATAAAGACGCGCGGGCCGAGGCGAAAGCCGCTTCCCGCTCCCGGTTCGCGATCAATCACGCCGCGTATTTGAAATGTAGATGTGCCGATCTTCACTTCATCGCCGATTTGCAGGCCGAGGCGATCAAGCAGCGCGGGAGCGACTACCGCTCCGTTACCCGCGATGAGCGCGTGGGTAAACGGCTCGCCGTTCGCCAGTCTAAAATCGCCGAAGATCGGAAAGGGAGGTTCGATGCCTTTGAGTTCTACCATCATCGCGCCCTCGCGCTCCGGGTCTGCCGGGCGGATCATGGTCGGCGATTCGATTGTTTCAACGCGAGCTTCGGCCAGCGGCGTTTGCGCCACGCGGTTGATAGCAGCGAGCGTTTCATCTTTCCACGGGCGAGTTGAATCCACCTGCACATCGGCGGTGAGCAGCAGACGAGCTTCGCCCGCGATGGCGCGGTTGATGTTCTGGATCGTTGAGCGAAGTGCGACAATCGAGCCGACGCCGATTCCGATGCACAGAAAGAAGAAGATCAGTCTGCGCCACGAATAGCGCAACTCGCGCCGGGCCATGTTCCAGGTGAATCTCATGGTCGCGTTGTCTCCATGGCATCTTCTTGAGGTGCGAACTGCGCGCGCTCTGCTTCACTGTCGCTGACGATGCGTCCGTCTCTGAATGAGATGCGCCGGTCGGCGAGATCAGCAAG
>JACCTF010000601.1 GCA_013812565.1 Pyrinomonadaceae bacterium
GCTTACGGCCAGAAGGGGGCCGTGGCTTGTTCCACTGCCTGAACTGTCGCCGGATTTGTCCCCAGGACTGCTCCGGCCATCGCGTCTCGCCATCTCGCCCGCTGGAGAGATTTACCTGCTCGATAACGCTGGCACACAAGACGCTCGCATCGTTTCTCTTCAACGCCCGGAACAATCCCTACGAATCGCGTTTGCCACCGATCTAGAATTTATGGCGAGCGATTCTGCCGCTTCCCATTCGACCGCCGAGAGCCACGTGCTGGTCGTCGCGCGCCGACCCGCAGAGGACTTTCTCTGTTACCGGGTCAGTCCGAGTTCAATCGATGAACTGCCGCCGCTTAAGGGGCGCGGCTACGATGGGCGCGGGATCGTGCGTACCCCGGATGGACGCATCGGCTTCTGGACTGCGCGCGGCTTCCGGCATGCGGTCGCCGCACGCGTTCGTTATCTGGCGAAAGGTCGAATCACAAGCTTTCGTTTGGACAGCGGCGAGTTTCATACGACATGGGGCAGGCTCTTTCTCGATGCTTGCATTCCCAGAGAGACACAGGTGCAAGTCCACTGCGTTGCTACCGATGAGCCGCCCGAGGAGAACACACTTCCGCGAACTCCTCCGGCGAACATCGCGTCGATGTCAATCTTACGGCCTGATCTTTCGCCGCCGCTGCCGCCGCTCTCGCTTGTCATCAAACACGGTGTTTTAGGAGAGTCGCTCCATCGCCGTGAGACCGGACGCGAACTGCCCTGGGCGCGGTTTGCCGAAGATGATCCTTTCGAGACTTACGAAGCCCCGGTCCAAGCCGACCCGGGGCGTTACTTGTGGGTCACGCTCGAACTGAGCGGCAATACCAGATTCACACCACAAATCAGATCGCTTCGCGCCGAATATCCCGCGCACGACTACCTGCGCCGTCTGCCACGCACCTTCTCGCGCGAGGAAGATGTTGCCTCATTCTTGCGCCGCTACCTGGCGATGTTCGAGGGCACGCTCGGAGAACTTGAAGCGAAGGCCAACGCGCGGAACGCGCTGTTCGATTCTCGCAGCGCCCCGGCCGAGCTTCTTCCTTGGCTGGCGGGATTTCTCGGACTCGTGCTTGACGAGCGCTGGCCTCACCACGTGCGGCGCACGCTGATCGAAGAAGCCACATGGCTGTTTCGATTTCGCGGAACGGTGCGCGGACTGATTCGTTTTCTGGAGATTTACACGGAAACCAAAATCATACTGATCGAAAAGTTTCGCTTGCGCGGACTCGGCGGAGCCATTCTGGGCACGCCCGGGGCGGTCGCTTCCAATGCGCTTTTGGGCGGCGGCTTTCGCGTCGGTGGAGCAATCGGAGATGCGGAATCAAACCCGCTCATGGGCGGCGCGGAAGACGCCTTCGAGATTCATGCGCACCGCTTTAGCGTCGTGATCCCGGCCGCCCTCAGCACAGAGCAACTCGATGTGGTCAGACACATCCTGGAACTTCACCGACCGGCGCATACTCTGTTTGACATCTGCACAATCGATGCAGGTATGCGGGTCGGGACTGGGCTTCATGTCGCGCTCACCTCGATCATCGGACGCAGCGGCGGCTTCACACCGCTTCAGATCGGAGGCGCGTCGCTTGGCCGCGGCGCGATTCTTGGACAGCCCGCACCAGGAACAAGCCTCGGCGGTAGCCGACTCGGCGCGGATAGCAGGATTGGATAGATCATGCAGAATCTGCACATTCGAAAACTCAAGGCCACATACCGGCTTCCTTCTTCAAGTGTAGAGGAACGAGCACGGCTCGACCGTGTGCTGACCACGATTCTGAACCGGGAGCTTGAAGCGACTCTTGAACAGATCAACATCTCAAGCGATGAAGAACTCTGCATCCGAAGCATCTATGTTCCGATCCGCCTGCGCCTCTCCAGCGCAGAATCAACTCTCTCTGCCGAGTGGAGCATGGAGATTGCCAAAGCGATTGAACAGATTCTTGAACGCGGTTATGCCTCGGGCGTGGTGCGTTACAAATCACGTGTTCAGGCTTTCATCGATTTCGCTGTGGGCGTCGCACTGGGCGACCTGGAACGCTCGTGGGCGTGGAGGCAACTTGGACTCTGGCGGGCACGTGATCGAGTAGGCGACGAAGCGGCGAGGCGTGAACTAATCCGCGCCTTGATCGAAGAACCGACAATGATCATCCCGGTGCTCTGCGCGCTGGCGAAGAATCACACGCTCGAACGGCTTGCCTTCCAACTCACGACGGCACACTGGCAGGCGCTGACCAGTGCCGCGCTCTCTGCCGCGCAAGCTGCGAGTTCGCTTGAGCAGCTTGAGAATCACACAGGGTTAATCTCTCCAGTTGTTCTGAGCGAAGCACGCCGTATTGTTAACAGATCGCTTCTAGCAAAATCGCTAATCCAACAAATAATCGAATCTACAGCGGTCAATCAGGCCGTGGCCGTGATGGTGATTCTCGAAGTGAACCCGGGAATCTTTCGCGCCGGAGGGCAAGCACTTCACACGCTGCTGAGCGCAGTGATGAACCGGATGGTGGAACCCATTTCAGGCGCTGCCCAAATCGCCCCCGCACATCACGATGAAGAAGCCATGCGCGAATCGCTCGAAGAAGCACACACAGGCGCTGCACCAAGCGACCAAACCCTTTTCCGTCAAACGTCGATTTCAGATTCAACTCTAACATCAGACGAACGGCCGCTTCCCATCGTGCGGCAACGCGCCCTCACACGCTTCGGCGGATTACTGTATTTGATCGGAGTAGTCGATGACCTGTGTTTACCGGAAGCGATACTGGTTCACCCTTCGCTGAAGGATCGACCATTCCGCTGGGTCATGCATCAGCTTGCGCTCGCGCTCGTTCCCGCAACAACGAACGACGCAGCGGCCCTGGCTTTCGCCGGATTGCTTCCCGATGCCAGCCCGCCTTCAGCCGGTGAAGATCCATCAACCAGTTTGGAAGAAGAAACGATTCAGGAGTTCGCCAAGCGCATCACCGTGAGCCTACGCGAAAGGCTTGCTTATAAAGAGCAGTCTGCTGCATCGCTGATCGAGTTCGTATGCCATCGTCGCGCCGAGATTGTGGCTGATCCCGGTTGGATTGAAACCGGATTCTCGCTCGACGAAGTCTCCACAGAGATACGCCGCGCCGGTCTCGACCTAGACCCGGGTTACGTGCCGTGGTTGGGTGTGGTTGTGAAGTTTATCTATTTAGAGAAGTGATGTGTGGTGTGTGGTGTGTGAGTTACGGAGTTCAGGGTTCGAGGTGCAGAGTTTCAAATCACTCGCTTCGTGGACCATTAACTTCGAACCACGTACTTCGTACTCCGCACTGTTGCTGACCGCTGAGTGTCTCGACGTCGAACTCCGAACTTCGGAAAGGGTTTGATCGCAAGGAAGCTGATGGGTTCCGAATTCAAGGTTTAGCTTGCTTCGGCGGCGAGAACCGGCACGCTCAAGCGTGAACTCTGAACATCAAGACGTTTGCGATTGAGCACCAGTGAGTTATTTATGAATGAACCGCAACAAGGAATGCCGGAGACAATGGCGGTAAGTGAAAGATTGACGCGCGAAGTCGGCGTCTTGGCCGGTCGTCTGGCTCAGTTTCTGGCTGGTTCGCTGCCGCGTTCTGAGGGAGCGAGTGCCGAAGGTCATGCCTTCTTGTGGGCGACGTTTGAATCTGTCGCGGGGGGGCAGCCGCTCGCGGCGTGGGAAGGTGGGCCGCTTGACCGCAGACCCGATGGGGGGCCGCATCCGCTGGATCGTCTCGCCGACAGGCTCTCACTATCAGGCGACGAAATTAGTTTGTTGCTGCTCGCCGGGATGGCCGAGGAGCATGAGGGATATGCCGCTGTGCTGCGCACGTTGCATCCGCGTGGCGAACCGCGCGCCTCAATCGGACTGGCGGCGCAGCTTCTCTGTCGCGGGCCACAAGACCGATTGAGATTGAGGACGATGCTTGTGGGCGGCGCGTTGGTGAAGAGCGGCGCGGTGCGTGCGACGGGTGATAATCCATTCTTTGAACGCTCCTTGCAACCGATGGATGCGCTGTGGTCGGCGCTACATGGCCTTGATGTGTGGCCTGCATCGATTTCCAGATTGGGCGGCCCAATCGCGATGAGCGGGCTTGAGCAATGGCTGGGGGGCCAGGGCGCGGGGCGTGCGATTGCGGCGATTAAGCGGCGCGAACCGTGCACGATTTTGGTGACAGCCGATGGCGAAGAAGAAGCCTTCGAGAGAGGGCGGGCGCTCGTTCATCATGCGAACCTTGAATCCATCGGCATTGCGCTCACGGGCGGAACGGATGCTGAGCAGGAGCAAGCCATTGGGGTACATGCGCTGGTGCGTGGAGGTGTGCCCGTCATGCGGATGGCGATTGGCGAAGGTGCGGGGGGGCAGGGGGCTACGCCCGCGCCGAGGTTCAGCGAGTACCCGGAAGCGGTAGTCATCAGCGGCCGCGAGGGAACCTTCCCGGTGGTTCATAATCAACGCCCGATCTTCACCGTGCCGGTCGAGCGTTTGTCTACGGAGGCGCGTCGCCGGATGTGGCGCGAGACGCTTCCGCGACTCACCGAGCATGCTCCTTTTCTCGCGGCGCGTTACCCGATTGAACCGGCTGGAGCCGCCGAGGTCGCCGCTGACCTGCGTATGCTCGAAGGAATTGAGGAACGCACGCCCACGCTTGAGGACGTTGCGGCCAGCATACGCGCTCGTGGTGGTCTCTCGCTTTCCGGTGGGGTGAAGCTGATCCGACCCAGCGCCACCTTTGACGATCTCGTGCTGCCGCGCGACCGACTCGCGCAACTTCATGAAGCGATCAAGCGGCTGATGTTGCAGGCTCGCGTTTTTGATGAATGGGGATTTCTGAAAGGGCGCACCGGCGCACGCGGCGTGCGTATGTTGTTCGCGGGTCCACCCGGTACGGGCAAGACGCTCTCGGCTGAAGTGCTGGCGAATTCACTTGCGGTTGATCTGCTGGTGGTTGACATCTCGCGCGTGGTTTCCAAGTGGATCGGCGAGACTGAGAAGAACCTCGCGGCAGTCTTCGACACGGCCGAGCGTGCACAGGCCGTGCTGCTCTTCGATGAAGCCGATGCTCTCTTCGGAAAACGCACTGAAGTTTCTGATGCTCACGACCGCTATGCGAATCTTGAGACGGCCTACCTGCTGGCGCGTCTGGAACGTTTCGAGGGCCTCGCGATCCTCGCAACGAACCTGCGCCAGAACATCGATCCGGCCTTTCTCCGCCGACTGGAGTTTGTGGTTGATTTCGACGAACCGGACCGCGAAGAGCGCCATACGCTGTGGCGCTGCCATCTGCCCGCCGACGTGCCGCTTGACGAAGAAGTGAACCTCTATGAACTGGCCGCGCTCTATCCGGTCGTTGGGGGAGTGATCCGTAACGCGGCGGTGGCGGCGGGGTTCCTCGCTGCCGCAGATGAAACGCCAATCTTCAAACAACATTTTATCCGTGCCATCCGGCGCGAGTATGACAAAGCCGGTCGGGCTTTCCCCGGTGTGCCCGCCGGGACAATTGCTTCTTAGAGGAGAGATTTATGGCTACGCCGACAACCCTTTTAGAATTCGCCACCGCGGAAGAAAGCGCCCTCAAAAAAGAGAAGGTGAAAGCACAGAAGAGCGTCAAGGACGCTCAGGAAGAACAAGCCGCGGCTCGCGCAACGCATAACAGCGTGGTTGCGGAATTGACCGTGCTAGAAAACCAGGCGGCCAACATCCGCAAAGAACTGGCATCGGTTCCCACCCCTGCTGACGGCGATGCTCTGCTCGACCAGCTTGAGCAAAAGATCATCGACATGCGGGCCAAACAAGCTGCGATTCTCGCGGCCGAAGAAATCGTCGAAGTGTCCAAAGCAAAGTTGGATCGCGCGAACGTCGAAATAAACTTGGTCGCGGCGCGTCTGGGGGAGGCTGAAGCGGTGCTGGCGGAAGCAAAACAACAAAGCAAACAGCGTGAGGATTTGAAGAAGAAGTTGACTCAACCTCCGTTGGCGACGCTCAAGGATGATGCCGATGCTGCTTTAAACACACCTCCGCACAACAAACCATTCACCGACGCTAAAGCTCGCATCAAGGACATACCCGCTGATTTAATCACTCGCGCCCAGGAGCGTTTGAAGTCGGCGGTTGACCAACTAGCCTTGACACAGACAACTGCGGCGGAAGCTCAGGAACTGGTCAACGCCGAACTCAATACCAATGGCGGACTGGCAGGCAAGACCGAGAAGCTACGGGTAGAGTTCCTGCGAGCCGAGGAAGCATTTCGCAATTACGTACTCAAGTCGAAAGAGATGTTCGACCAGGCGCGTGCAATGCTCGCGCTGGTCGCCAACCCGGATCATGATCCGCTCACGGCAGCCCAAGTCGAACGCATCAAGGAATTGGAAGCCGACGGCATACTCGCGGCGCCAAAGGAAAAGGAACGCGATGATGCGCGGGCGGAGGAGAAGGCGAAGGAGGCCGCACTCGCGAAGGCCAAACTAAAAGCGCAGGTGAAAGACATCGACGCCGATCTGGACGCCGACCCTGATGTGCAGGCTGCCATGACAGCTCTAAACACCGCGCGGGCGGCACGGGCTGCTGAAGATCAAACGTGGAACGAGAAAGAGGCGGAACGCGACGCCGCCCAAGCCGTGGTGAACACCACAAAAGCCGCGCTCGACAAGGCTATCCTGAAAGCGAAGGCCGACAAAATCGACCCTGATACTGATGCCGCAGTACAAGCCGCCAGGGCGGCACTGGCCGATGCCGAGAAAGACTTCAACCAAGCTGATGACGACTATAAAGCATCCGACAAGGGAATCCTGCACTCCTGGGAAGCGGCCGTGCCAAACACCGCGTGGCGTCGGTTTGCCGATTTCACCGAAGCAGAGCGCTTGCTCACGATTCTGAAAGACACTGATCCAGCCACACTGGTTTCGGCGATGGAGACTGCCGAGATGGAGCTCTTCAAAGAGCTGGTGGCTGCCGCCAAGAGCGCCCGCACCCTCCGCTTGCTCAACATCATGATGGCGGAACGTAAGGCGCGGCTGGAGTACGAGAACGGTGCGGCACAGCGCCTGATGTTTAGCGCTCTGCGCGGCGATAGCTAAATCAACTTACAGAGGAAAGAAACAGGGGTGAACAGTGCAAAGTGCGAAGTCCGATGTTCGAAGTCCAAAGTCCAACGTCGAAAGCCAAGACATTGAATATTGGACGTTGGATTTCCTTGCCTGTGCATCGCTGTTAATTCTATCTGTGTGCCGGAACGACGCGAAGGAGATGCTTCATGACAAGCACGCCTGACATGGCTTCCTGTTTTAGATCTTTTGAGGAGCGAAGCGAACTGCTTCCGCTAAGCCCGTTCTATGCCCTCAGCTACCACTTCGGGATGCTCTTGGGGGTGGACGATTTCGAAACCGAGCAAGCTTATCATCGAGCCAAGATGCGGCTGCACAACAGTTGGCTTCATCGTGAAGGCGTGATCTGGGGTTTTGATGTGCGACTGGAGCAGGCGAGCGGAGAGGTGCGTGTGCTGCCCGGTCTCGCCGTTGATCCGGCCGGACGTGAGTTGCATCTGGAGACGGACGCCTGCGTCAACGTCGGCCAGTGGTTTGAAGCTCACCGCCGCGACCCCGATTTTACCGTCACCGAAATTGAGAACGGCTTTCAGTTTGACGCGCATGTGGTGATCCGCTTCAAAGCCTGTTTGACCCGCCAGGTTCCGGCGCTGATGGAACCCTGCGCCGAATCAGGCAGCGACACCGCTTACT
>JACCTF010000612.1 GCA_013812565.1 Pyrinomonadaceae bacterium
AGTAGGCAGTAGGCAGTAGGCAGTAGGCAGTAGGCAGTAGGCAGTAGGCAGTAGGCAGTAGGCAAGCGTTGATTCGATGTCGTTGGGTGTCAAGCGTATATTTTATGTTTTAGCTGTCGAAACTCCGGGCCGCCTCTGCCTTCTGCCTTCTGCTTACTTTCCTCCGAAGTGGAGTAGGAAAAGTGAAGATGAAGCTCGCTCTTTTAGGACATGGCACGATGAATCAACTCGTCGCGGCTCGCGCCCGGGACGAAGAACACGAAGTTGCACTCGTCGTGACATCCAGCACGCCTTCGGCGGATTCGCCGACTATGCAAGGTAGGATTGATAATTTAACAATACTTCTTCACGGCGTTGATGTGGCAGTGGACTTCTCCGTCGCTGATGCAGTGCTTACAAACATCACGGCCTGTGCACAGGCAGGCATTCCGCTCGTTGAAGGAACTACGGGCTGGTACGGACAGATCGACGAGGCGCGCAAGATCGTGGATGAGCACGGTGCAGCGCTCGTCTACGGAGCAAACTTCTCCATCGGCGTTAATCTTTTCTACTGCATCGTTGAACGTGCCGCCGAGCTGTTTCAAGGTCTTGATAGTTACGCTGCGTTTATCGAAGAAGCGCATCATGCACGCAAGCGCGATGCGCCTTCGGGGACGGCGCTCCGCCTGCGCGACGTGCTTGCCACACATCTCGCGCATGACATACCCGTGGCAAGCACACGCGCGGGATTTATTCCCGGCACGCACCGTGTCGGCTTCGACTCCGCCGCCGATCAAATCACTTTGACGCACATCGCACGCACGCGCGAAGGCTTCGCCGCCGGAGCGCTTCTGGCCGCCAAGTGGATCGTAGACCAGCGCGGTGTGTATGAATTCTCTGAAGCGCTTGATGAAATTTTACGAGAAAGGATGAAAGAACAATGATGTTAGAGCTTGACTGGATACGCGGCTGCGCAACGGCGCTGATTACACCGTTCACCAAAAGCGGAGAGGTCGATGTTCCTCGCCTGCGTGCGCTCGCCGAACGACAGATCGCCGGTGGCGTCCGGCTGCTCGTTCCGTGCGGCACGACCGGTGAATCCGCAACGATGACCGAGGAAGAAGACCGGCTAGTCATCAAGATTACGGTTGAGGTTGTACACAGTTCATCAGGAACAAAGAATCCCGCGCGTGTCATCGCGGGAGTCGGCAGCAATTCGACTGTGAGCGCGATAGAATATGCGCAGTCCGCACGCGATCTCGGCGCTGATGCCCTGCTGACGGTTGCGCCTTACTACAACAAGCCGACGCAAGATGGTCTCTTCGCACACTTCCGAGCGATTGCTGAAGCCGTCAGCGATGTGCCCGTCGTGATCTATAACGTACCCGGACGCACGGCTTGCAACATCACTGCCGCGACGACGCTGCGGCTCGCACGCGAGGTGGAGAACATCGTCGCGGTCAAGGAAGCGTCCGGCAATATGTCGCAGATCATGGCGATCTTGCACGAGCGCCCCACAGGTTTCCGCGTCTTGTCGGGTGATGATGCGTTGTGCTTCCCGCTGCTTGCGCTTGGCGCTGATGGAGTGATTTCCGTTGTCTCGAACGAAGCGCCTGATCTGATGTCGCAGATGGTCGAGGCAGCGTTTACAGGAGAGTGGGAGATAGCTCGCACGCTGCACTACCGTCTGCTTCCGCTCATGGAAGCAAACTTTATTGAGACGAGTCCTGGTCCCGTCAAAGCCGCGCTCGCGTTGATGGGGTTGATTGAAGAAAACTTTCGTTTACCGCTTGTCCCGGTGACGGAGCAGACGCGCACGACGATGCGCAACACGCTTGAGAGGATCGGACTTCTACAAGGAACTAAGCATGTCATCGCTGCGTGAACGCATTGAATTTTTAGCCGCGCGAGATAATCAGGAGTGGTCGGACGAAGATCGCGCGGTGTTCGCGCAGTTCAAACAAGCGCTCAACCGTGGCGAAGTGCGCGCCGCCGAACCGGCTACAAGCGGCGCGTGGCAAGTCCAATTATGGGTCAAGCGCGGCATCCTGCTTGGCTTCCGCATGGGCATATTGACGGACATGTCTGCGAGTAGCCACGCTCTCAACCAACCGCGATTCTTTGACAAAGACACGTACCCGTTGCGGACCACGACGCTCGAAGATAACGTTCGCATTGTGCCCGGCGGATCGAGCATACGCGACGGCGCATACGTTGCCCCTAGTGTGGTTTGCATGCCGCCGATGTACATCAATGTCGGCGCATACGTGGACACGGGAACCATGATCGACAGCCACGCGCTGGTCGGTTCATGCGCGCAGATCGGCAAGCGCGTGCACCTCTCAGCGGCGGCGCAGGTTGGCGGCGTGCTCGAACCAGTTGGCGCACTGCCGGTCATCATCGAGGACGATTGTTTAGTCGGAGGCGGTTGTGGAATCTATGAAGGCACCATTGTGCGCGAGCGTGCGGTGCTCGCCCCCGGCACGATCCTGACCGGCTCAACTTCGGTTTACGATCTCCCGCGCGGGTTGATTCTTCGACGCACTGCGGATGCTCCGCTTGAGATTCCAGCAGGCGCAGTGGTCGTGCCCGGCTCGCGGGCTGTGGCTACCGAGCAGGGGCGGGATTGGGGCTTATCGCTATATACGCCGGTGATCGTGAAGTACCGCGATGAACGAACAGACGCCGCGACGCTGCTTGAGGACGCGTTACGGTGAATGATGTGGTGAATGATGGAGTGAGTGATGTGGTAAGCGAGTTTCAACCCGCACGGCGACTGCGCGGCATTGAGAAGAGCATTATTCGCCAACTGTTCGACCGCGCCCCGGCAGGCAGCATCAACCTCGGCCTCGGCGAACCGGATCTGCCGACGCCGCAAGTCATCCGTCATGAAGCCGCCCGCGTCGTCACCGAAGAGCAGAACGGTTACACCACACACGCCGGGCTTCACATTTTGCGTGAGCGCATCGCGGCTGACTATCCACATCTTAACGCCACACCTGAATCGGTCATCATCACCGCGGGTTCGCAAGAAGCGTTATACCTTCTGTTGATGACGCTGGTGGACGAAGGCGACGAAGTGTTGTTGCCCGATCCCGGCTTCGTCGCTTATCCGACCATCGTGCGGATGGCGGGAGGCGTACCCGTCTTTTACAGTCTTCCTGCGGCACACGATTTCGCATTTGACCATGCAGAGTTCCGCCGCCGTCTCAGCCCGCGCACCAAGGTTGTTGTTTGCATAAGCCCTTCGAACCCGACTGGCCGCGCGCTCTCAAACAACGATTTGGCAGAGATGGCTGTCGCGCTTCAAGGCAGCGCGGCATACGTCATCAGCGACGAGATATACCGCGACATCTATTACGCACCGAACAAACCTTCATCAATTGCGGAGCACCACGAACGCACAATTGTGATCAGCGGTTTATCAAAGTCGATGAGCATGACGGGTTGGCGCTTAGGGTGGTTATGCGGCGATGAAGCCGTGGTGAGAAGCGCGCTTGTGCTGCACGGGTATGTGACGACATGCGCTTCAACCATCTCGCAAAAAGCGGCGCTCGCCGCGTGGACACTGGAAGCCGAACAAGCGCGGCAAGCGATACGCCACACGTTTCGCGAACGCCGCGATTCGCTGCTCGCACTGCTCGCCAGCGAATTGCAGTTGCATGCTGTCATGCCTGATGGAGCTTTTTACACTATGCTCGACACACGCGATTACGGCGACTCGATGATTGTTGCAGAAACCATGTTGCAGCACGGTGTCATCACAGTTCCGGGCCGAGCGTTTGGTGAAGAAGGTGAAGGTTTCTTGCGCCTCTCTTTCTGCGTTGAGCAGAGCGCGCTCGCCGAAGGTGTGCGCCGCATGGGCGAAGCATTGAAGCAGATGCCAATGATTAACCACAGGGGAGATTTTGTAACTTCCTAAGCCGTTACAAACATCTTCAAATTAACGTAATCCCTCAGTTACGTGCGGAAATTCAGTACTGGTGTATTGAAAATAAAGCACTTGCTCGCGTGTCTCCGCGGATAACTGAGGGATTACAAATTAACCAAAAGTTTCGTTGACACTCCACCGGAGTTGGTGTAGAAGTCCGCGCTGAGCTTTTTTATTATTCGCAAATATTCTAAGCCAAGTATTGCAGAGCAAATGCTTGCCCAATACTGCTTTCTTCACGGATCTTCAATGTATTTACCGCGCACTGTGGTGCTGCCCGGTGCCGCTTTTTCACAAGGAGCAAACGAGAACATCATGTCCAATATGCGCAAAATCAACCTTACGCTACTAGCTTTCTTTGCTATGCTGTCAACGGCGGCGCAAGCCGACCCGGTTGTTAGCTTATACGGGCCAGGCAATCAGGGAATTACTGCCCTCAGCTTCTCATTCAACTCAGCAACAAACACTATTACAATCAATCAGACGGTCGGCAACACTGGTTCCGGTGTTCTCCAGATCAGCGGCTTGACTGCTAACGTTAACTACACCGTGATTAACCAGATCACAAACAACAGCGGAGTAGCTTTCAACAGACTCGCAAATGAACTGCTGGACCCGGCGGGTGACCCTAATGACAGTTTAGATCCACAGCCTTATCCAAGCTTCGTTCCACCAGGATTCACCACGTCGAACGACTTCGATGGACTCAACTTTGCACAAGGCTCAGGCATCCCTCGCATCTCATCGGTCTTTAGCAGCGTACTCGCAGATGAAGCGAGCAACGCGCGCGACTTCCTAGATTTCTTCAATGGGACGGCGGCTAGTGGATCGACATTCAGCGTGCAGTATGGGCTGCGCGATAATGTTGGGACCAACCAACCCTTCTTGTTATCCCAGCGGGCGAACACCGCATCCACGCAAGAACCCATTCCCGAACTAGCTACCATGTTGCTACTCGGCACAGGCTTGGCAGGAGTCGGTGCGGCTGTTCGCAAACGGCGCCAAGCTCGCACGAGCGAAGAAGCTTGATTTCAATTGCAGCATCCGAACACTCAACCATCCGTAATCATAGTGGTGCTTGCGGATGGTTTCATTTTGCCGGGGTAACTTCTTGCTTTGCCATAGCCCTATCTCCTGCCTTCTGTCTCCCTTATTTATTCACCGTACTTGGTACGTGCGACTCGTTCCCTTGCTTGGCACGGTGACGGTGTAGCGTTTAGCGTTTGGCTCAACCGACAGTTTGACGAACTCGCCTTTACAACTTTCCTCATCGTTGGCG
>JACCTF010000648.1 GCA_013812565.1 Pyrinomonadaceae bacterium
GGTGAATAGTAATCATCACCAGTGAAGAGTTAGTAGCACGGGTGAAAAGTAGCGATCACGGGTGAAGAGTTCATTACACTGGTGAAGGCAAGTCTTCACTGGTGAAGAGGAGAAGCTAGGAAACTGGTTCGAGGTGAATGCGGAACCGGATGCCCTTGGCGGAAGCGTCATTACGGACTTCCAATCGCTCTATAAAGCCTCTGTTTACAAGGGAATTTACCACGTTAATGCAGTTGCGCCGGCTCATCTTAGTGGCGCTGGCAATTTCACTATAACGGGTGAAGCACTCGGTCGCGCCAACGGCATAGGTGAGCTCATAGAGGATTCTCATCACGGCGAGCTGACCGGGATAAAGGTACATCTTCCACTTTCGCGCAAAATCATCATATGCAGTCGAATTGTCGCTCGCAGAGACCCGCCGGGTCTCAGTACCAGCCTTTGGCTGAGGAGACGGTTCGGATTGAACCGCTGCAGCGGCTTGAAAGGTTCGCAATGAGGCCGTTGTAGAGGAGGGAAGTGATGTGTTTACCGGCTCCCCAGGGGCTTCCGTAACCGGAGTCTGTGTTGTCATAACGGACTCTGCTCGCCGATCTTCGCTTGGGGAACTCGCCAGAGTTTGAGTGCGAGGCGTCAGCTCAGGCTCAACTGTATCTCCTTGACTCTCATACTGTTGAAAGCCTCCATGAGGGGTGATGGAGTCGTGCGAAACTGTCGGAGATGTTGGTTTAGAATCCAGTTCAGAGGAGACAATAGGCCCGGGTTTGAAAGTACCAGTAGGGGCATAGAACTTCCTCATCACCGCGTCAGCCGGGGTGACGTCATCAGCCCAATCGGGAAGATCGACGCTGCGATCAGACTTGGCTGGCTTCTTCGACATACACGACCGGTTCAGCGACTATCGCGACCTTCTCCTGCGCGAGGATCGCGTCCGTCACAGCCCGGTAATCGTCGGCCCCTTTGCTGTGGGAATCGAACTCAAAAATCGTCTTCCCGTGCGACGAAGCTTGTCGAAGCTTCGCGTCAGAGCGTATCGGGGGAAGAACCTTCGGCGCATATCGCGTCTCGATCACTTTCATCACCTGATGCGTGATGTTGGTGCGCCGGTCAATAAAAGTCGGTAAAACGCCGCAAATGTTGGCCGAATATTTGAAGACCTTTTCTAGTTCGGCAGCTGAATCCAAAATGCCCTTCGCGCCCTGCAAAGCCAGCCGATCCATGTCAATCGGGATGATCAGTTCATTCGAGTAGAGCAGGGCGTTATTGTGCATAACGTACAACGCTGGCGGGCAGTCTAAGATCACGTAATCGAATCCGGCGAGTTCGGAAAGACGCACCGTCAGGGCGAGTTCGCGCCCCGGCTGCGCGGAAATGATGTTTTCAGCCATCGCCGTCCGCTTGTCCGAAGGGATGATGAAAAGGTTAGGGCGCGCCTCGATTATCACTTGGTCGTAAGCCAAATCGTCAACCATCAAGTTGTAAAGGGTTGGCTTGTTCTTGCCGATTTTCAGCCCCAGCATATCCGAGGCGTTACCTTGTTGGTCGAGGTCGATGAGGAGGACGCGGCGTTCCTTAAGGGCAATCCCTTGAGAGAGATTGACGGCGGTGGTCGTTTTACCTACCCCGCCTTTGAAGTTCTGAATCTGTAGCTTACGAATCATCTGTCAAGTCCCCTAATGCGGTAGCGGGTGGTCGCCTTGAGGCGTTGAAGATAGGATTGCGCGGTTTTAATGTCCATTTCAGTCCAGATGTAATAACCATTCTCATCTTTTTGCGGTTGAGGTATCTTTTTTTGATGCAACCAGTTCTGAAGCGTTCTTTTTGTAACGTTGATCAGTTTAGCGACTTCACCGGTTTTCCATTGTTTCATCGGCCTACTTGTCGAAACCTTTCGTCGGTTTTAGATTGGAGACAATAAAACAGATAAGACCTCACCTGTCAATACTTTTTTCCGCATTAAACATACTATTCTTGTTGGAAAATCAAAAAGGTAACCGGGGTGAGTAAAAGTTTAGAGGATGGCAAATAATTAGCAATCTGCTACTGTCGAAGGATATGTTGGCGATCCCGCCGCCATTTCTCGATCCATTACAAAATGTTCAAAACCCCATCTATCGTGGAGAGAAACTCTCCCATAGTCTCGTCGTCGAAGTCATAAGGCTCGACTTCCAGCATGGCGAAGAACAATCGCTTCATCTCCTTCCAGAACATATGGCGCGTGTCGGTCGGGTCAATCTCAAGCGTTTCGTTCCCGCGCGCTACGGCCCCCGCTATACCTTCGGAGGAAACGAGCATCTCCGTCATTTCGCCTAGCGCCTCTTTAACACGCGAACGCAGCCATGTCTATGAACTCTGCATGGCTAGATGTGATCCGAGAAGATCACGCCAATGTGCGCGTGCCGCCCGCGGGGAACACCTCAAACGTTCAGCCGCGAGGCGGTACACATCTTCACGATTTCTACTAAATAGAGAAGGGAATCAGCACCGCAAAGCTCTAGGTAAGGCTCCGCTCTGCAAGTTGTTAGATTGGAACATCAGATAAGCCTGTGTTGGCAGACACGTCATTGACTTGGCTGCACACAAGAGAAGATCGGCAAACGTTCGGCTGACTTCACGCACCTTTATACCGAACCGCGGAGGAAAGTGGGCTCTCCCGAGCTTTTGGTGAAGCTGGGATAGTTCCTCTCGAAAATAGTCGAACATCTAATTTGCTTTCATGCGGCGTGGAGCACGCGCGCTCGTAGCAAGTCGAAGTTAGCTCGACCATACATCTGCCGCTTGATCACCTTCAGCCGATTAACCTGACCTTCCACTTGTCCTTGGCTCCACTCGTGCGTGAGCGCCGCAGTTACCGCATCTTTGTCGCGCCGGATGCCTGCCGCAAAACCTTTGAGTTCCGGCACTTTACTTTCTTCAGCTTCTGCGAGCCAGCCATCAAGCGCCTTTGCTTGCCTCATTCTGATCATCTGGTTGAAGTTTGCGGCAAGTGTTCGCACCGTCTGCGCTTCCGGACATATATTGAAGAGCTGTTTGATGAAAGAGCGTTGATCCGTCTCCAACTCGTCAGTTGTGCCCATCAACATCCATGTCGCGGCTCGTGCTGACGGAGTCCGAAACGAGTCTGTTTGTGGCTGTGGTTCACCGCGCCGCGCACGTTTGAGAGATGCAGGCAAGTGGGCGCGCCATTGTGCGATGTACTTGCGGACCCTTGATTGTGAGCCGCGGTAGCCTTGTCCACGCAGTTCGCGCCACAACTCCGCCGCATTGTGACAGCCCTCCTCCCACCGCTGCTTCAAGTATCCAGCGAAGCGGTCGAGGCGGCTACCGCGCTGCTGTGGTATAGCACGCTCTGGAACCACCTCGGCACGGATAAAGAGCCGCACCGTGCGGCGATGCATCCGGAAGTGCTGTGCGATGCGGCGGATCGTCACTCCCTGACGGTACATCTCACGCACTTCCTCGTAGCGCGCCAGTTTCCGTTCGCGCGCCAGTTCGGCAGGCTTCTGTTTCACAGCGCCAGTGATTAAAGCCTCTTCTGTCGCTACACTTGGGGCCGCGGCACAGCACGCGACCGCCCGTGCCGCTTCACGCACCGACTTGTGCTTGCGTGCGAGAAACCGCTCGACTGCTTCGCTCACGTTCCTCAACAGGTGGAAGCGATCAGCGACTTGTATGGCTTCGGGTGCCCCTTTGCGCGCTCCATCAGCGTAAGCGCCGCCACGATCACGGCTGATTATTTCAACACCTGAATGTGTCTTGAGCCATGTGGCGAGCGTCTCCGATTCGCGGTCAGGCAGCAGGTCAACCGGGCGACGCTTCTCCAAATCAACGAGAATGGTGCCATAGCTTTGACCTTTACGTTTTGCCCAATCATCAACGCCAAGCACTGATGGTGTGGTGTGTTCCGGCAGCGCTGCTTGACGAATACGCTGGAGTAGCGTGTCGGGGCTGACCGTCATGCCAAGACGGACGGCGAGATGTGCGCCAGCTTCGCCGCCCAAGGCAAAGCCGATGAGCTGAAGATCGTCGTTCAACCGGGCGGTGCGGCGCG
>JACCTF010000052.1 GCA_013812565.1 Pyrinomonadaceae bacterium
CAGTTACATCGAAGGCTATTACAATCGGATGCGACGGCATTCGGCATTGGGCTACAAAAGCCCGGATGAGTTCGAGCGGGAAATCAATCTCAAAAGGAAAGGGTCAAGCAGCGAGAGGGTCGTGTCCTGAAAAACTTGACCACCTCAAGCTGACCTGCGCCACTGTTTTACCGAAGCCGATGTGAGCGAGAAAGGCACAGATCGGTCGTGGTGAAGTTTGATTGCTCTTGGGGGCAGAGGTAATTCATCTCCCCCACTTTTTTTCACTCTCGTCACCGACCTTACTGGAGTACGGCGCTGAGTTCCCGCGTCGTGTCCAGTTTTCACCGTCGCTTCTGATTGGGACAAATTATTCTTAACTGCTAACCCCTTGATGTCTGCATCGTGAAAGCTTACGCGTTTCTATGTCGGTCATCGACATACATACACAGGACCGAAACTGACTTAGAAATGGAGCCAGAATTCTCTTGTCCCTTGTCCCGCTTATGCGAAAGGAACAATTGTGATCTGTTTGTATTGCCACACGTTGGCGGACTGCCGGACGCCGGACGCAAAATGCGGCCAGGAGGAAACAGACTTGCGAGTCACTGATCGTTTCGCTATACCATTCGGCAATGCCGAGAGTCGCAGGACACGGAAGCAGGCAATCGTAGTCGCCTTGATTCCCCGCTTTTACGCGCAAGCACCTTCCGTGGCGGCTTCGAGATACGCATGGAAAAACTTTGCTTGGGCTTTCGCTTGGCTGTTCCGGCACGCATGTCCGGTGATCGTAGTAGCGCTATGTGTGTCGTTAATGCCACTTGGGCTCGCACAAACGCCGCTCGCTGGAACAGCACCCCTGAGAGCAGATTCGGATTACGCCGCACAGATGGTGGATGGAATCAATCTATACCTACAAAAGACAACCGCCGCGTCAATCGGACGGCGGGGAAATCTCTGGAAACGGAATTACCAATCCGCGGAGGCCTATAACCAGTCCGTATCGCCCAATCGAGAGCACCTACGCAGAATTATCGGCGCCGTTGATCCACGCTTGCCGGTTCAGGATCTTTTGTTGGACACCACGACTGCACGCTCGAGGGCAGTGGGTGAGGGTGCCGGGTACAAAGTATATGCCGTCCGCTGGCCAGTGTTCGAAGGGGTTGATGGGGAGGGCCTGCTCCTGCAGCCGGAGGCTCCGCCAGTTGCTCGTGTGGTAGCCATTCCAGACGCTGACTGGTCACCCGAGATGCTTGCCGGGCTGGCATCCGGCGTGAACCCCGAAGCGCAGACGGCCCGTCGCCTGGCCGAAGGCGGGTGCCAAGTGCTGGTCCCAGTATTGATCAACAGATCGGATACGTGGTCGGGTATTCAGGGCCTCCAAATGACGAATCAACCGCACCGGGAATGGATTTACCGGATGGCGTACGAAGTGGGGCGGCATATCATCGGTTACGAAGTGCAGAAAGTGCTGTCAGCGGTGGACTGGTTTGCCCGCGAAAACGAAAGTCTCTGCGTACCGATCGGCATCGCGGGATACGGGGAAGGCGGTCTGATCGGTCTTTATAGCGCGGCGCTGGACACGCGAGTGAATAGCACGCTCGTGAGCGGCTATTTCCAATCGCGGCAGGATCTGTGGAAGGAGCCGATCTACCGAGACGTATGGGCGCTGCTGCACGAGTTCGGCGACGCTGAAATCGCAAGTCTCGTAGCGCCGCGGGGGCTCGTCATAGAGGCCTCGCATGGGCCAGAAATCGCGGGCCCTCCTCGAGAAACAAAGGAGCGAAAGGGCGCAACACCGAATGGCAGCCTCGGCACGCCTGCTCTCGAATCCGTCAAACGAGAAGTGGAACGGGCGCAGCCGTTCTATGCCAGCCTGCATGCCCCAACGCATCTGCGCCTGGTAGAGAGCGCTGACGGGCACGGCCCTCCCGGCTCAGCCGCGGCGCTCAGGGCATTCTTCAACTCGATGGACGTGAACCCAAAATTGCCGTCCGTGGGCACGTCACAAAAAGATCATCGCGACAACTACGATGCTTCGGTGCGGCTCCACCGCCAGTTCAATCAGCTCGTGGGATATACGCAGGAACTAATCCGGAGGTCTCCGGCAAAGCGGGTGCAGTTCTGGGCCAAAGCGGACACATCCTCGCCCGAGAAGTGGAAAGAGAGCACGCTA
>JACCTF010000726.1 GCA_013812565.1 Pyrinomonadaceae bacterium
GGCTTTGGGTAGTTGGCTACAGCAATGATGTCTTCGCCTACATTCCATCAGCTCGGGTGCTGAAAGAAGGCGGTTATGAGGCAGACCGTTCGATGATCTACTATGATCTGCCAGGGCCATTTGCTCCTGCCATCGAAGCGAAGATCATCAATGTGATTCATAAGCTAGTGCGACGCAACGGACGTAGAACTTAGAGGAATGCTTAGACTCTGCTACCTCTTCCTTTTGGTCTTAGTTTCAGTGACCTGCCTTGCACGGCAAGGTGCACGTGGAAACGAGGGCTCTGGTGCAAAATTTCGTGAAGCTTCGGCAACGTGGCGTGACCCAAGCGTCGAAGTATGATAGCGCTTTACGAATGCCGCTGATGTGCTTAGAATCCCGCCCCGATGAGCGAGCACGAGCCACCACCTTCCACTAACCCGTCTGAGATCGAAGCGTTGATCGCACGCCTCGAAGACGGGCAACTCGGTGCCGAAGACCGGCGGTTGATCTCACGCTTGCTGCGTTTACTGCTAACGCTGATTCGTGTCGTCGAGCACAAGAACACCTCGATTTCGCGGCTCAAACGAATGCTCTTTGGTCCCGGTGCGGATAAACGCACTGGTGCTGTCGCCAGCACTGCTCCAACTTCCAACACTTCAAGTAAGGATGCGCCGTCCACCGGAGATGAGTCGTCGGGAGCAACGACACCCGAGACAACGCCAACGCCGGTAGAAGAGCGGTCGCGACGACGTGGGCACGGCAGACTAAGTGCTGCCGATTACACGGGCGCACGCCGCGTCGTGTGCATTGACCCGGAGCTGATGCCGGGCGATGGCTGTCCATCGAGCCGGTGTCGCGGTCATCTGTATGACACGCGCGAGCCGTCTTTCTTCATCCGTCTGGAAGGTCGCCCCCTCATCACGGCGACGCGCTACGAACAGCAAGTGTTGCGGTGTTCGGCGTGCGCCGAGCGCTTCACGGCACCGTTGCCGGAGGGCGTGCCAGCCGAGAAGTATGATGCGACGGCGGATGTCTCAATCGCACTCTACAAGTATGGAGCCGGGATGCCGTTTTATCGGCAAGCACGATTGCAAGCGATGTGCGGCGTGCCGCTCTCCGAGTCGGTGCAGTATGAGCGATGCGCGTGTGTGGCCGAGTGCGTGCGTCCGGTCTATGAAGAGTTGGTGCGGCGGGCGGCGCATGCCGATGTCTTGCATACTGATGACACGCGAGTAGTGATTCTGGATTTGTTGAAAGAGAACAAGCACCTGCCAGCAAGCGAGCGACGTGGGGTGCAGACTTCGGGGATAGTGGCGAAAGTTGGAGCGCAGCAGGTTGCGCTGTATGTGTCGGGGCGGCGTCATGCGGGCGAGAACCTCGCCGAGCTTCTAAGAAAGCGGCCGCTCGATTTATCGCCGCCCGTGCAGATGAGCGATGCGTTGGCGGCGAACTGGGCGGGTGAGTTCCGACGCATCGTCGCAAAGTGTTTAGCTCATGCGCGCCGCCAGTTCATCGAGTTAGAAGCAGCGTTCCCCGCCGAGTGTGGGCGCGTGCTTGACGCTCTGGCGAAAGCTTACCGGCACGATGCGCAGACCACGCAGATGACGGCTGCGGAGCGGCTCGCCTACCACTGCGCGCATAGCGGTGAGGTGATGGAGCGCTTACGAGTGTGGATCGATAAGCAGTTTGTTGAGCGTCTGGTTGAACCTAATAGCAGTTTAGGGAAAGCACTCGCTTACATGGTCAAGCACTGGGAGGGGCTGACAAAGTTCCTCACGGTTGAAGGCGCACCGCTTGATAACAACATCTGCGAGCGAGCCTTGAAGCTGGCGGTACTGCATCGAAAGAACGCGCTCTTCTATAAGACGGAGCGCGGGGCAGCGGTCGGCGACATGTTAATCACAAACACATCGTGATACCGCTCAAGTCAAAGGTCTACGGGATCATGTTACCGTCACCGATCCCAAACATCCTTTCTACGGTCGTACCTTTCTGCTCCTCCGCTCACCCTCTTCACCACACGCTTCCCGACTCACGTTGCTGCTTCCCAACGGCCACCCACGAACCGTCCACCGGTCGGTAACAGACTTCGACCACCCCCTGTCTGAACAGCCGCCGCTCGCCGTCATCTCGGCGCGGACGCTTCTCTCCCTTGCTCGCTTCATTCGCGCTAAGGTGATGACCTGGGAGGAGACAGGCCATGACGCGAGCGGCGACTGCGAGCGCGGCGACCACTGCGGTCACTGCAAAACTATCACCACGTGTTCCGATCAGGTGCCCCACGACACTGTGGAAGGCTCTGGATCAGAGCCAGCGGACGCAGATCGCCCAACGCCTGGCCGAGTTGATGCGCCGGGCTCGCACGCACGACGAGTCGCTCCGGGAAGGAGGACGCGATGAACTCGGCTAAGCTTCTCTACTCGAAAGTCACAACCGCGCATCGTGCCAAGCTCGCCTACGTTTACTTACGCCAGTCCAGCCCCGGCCAACTGGTGCACAATAGCGAGAGCACGGCTCGCCAGTACGCCCTCGTCGAGAGGGCCGTTGGCTTAGGTTGGCCTAGTGATCGCGTCCGCGTCATCGACGAGGATCTCGGCCGCAGCGGCACCTCGATCCCCCTGGAATTTGCTTTTTAAGTTGTTGATTCTAAAAGGGTGAGAATATGTCTCTGCTAAAATGCTGGAATGGCTCAACCTCCACGCTTTGCGCTGGAGACTTTCAAACAGATCTTCCATGAC
>JACCTF010000742.1 GCA_013812565.1 Pyrinomonadaceae bacterium
GGTCGGCGCGGCGCGCCCTCTCGGCGTTCCGCTGCCGGTTTTAATTTTCGGCGTGGTCTTTCTCGCGGGGCACGTCGCGCTGACGAGGACGGCGTTCGGGCGGCAGCTCTACGCTGTCGGTAACGACGCGGTGGCGGCGCGGAAGGCAGGGGTAAACGTCGCGCGGGTGCTGTTCGCGGTTTATTTGATCAGCGGATTCTGCGCGGCGCTCGGCGGCTTGGTTTCGGTCGCACAGTTGGGGGCGGTGTCGCCGACCTTTGGCAACCAGCGGGAGTTCGCTGCCATTGCGGCGGCTGTCCTCGGCGGCACGAGTCTGTTTGGCGGACGCGGCCAAGTCATTCCGGGTACTGTGCTGGGAGCGATTCTGATCCAAACGGTGGAAAACGGCCTTGTCATCATCAACGCCAATCCGTACCTCTATCCTTTGATCCTGGGAACGATTATTTTCGTGGCCGTGATGCTTGACAGCCTCCGCCATACTCAACTCCAAAAACTCGCGCGTCGTAAGATACGTGTTGAGGTTCTCGCTTAATCCACAAAAGTTCGAAAAAAGATTTGACATTTGTCAGCAACGGGTATTTACTCTGCGCTCGTTTCACCCGATTGCTGAATTAGGCTTCCATTTGTGCGGGCCTAAATGTTCACCTGCCGAGCCTCCGCTCTCGTCAGATAACTTAACTACATCGTAAGACTTATTTCTTCGGTATCAATTCTTCTGTCTATTGATGTGTGTGTCTGTGCGTCAATTTCTTGAGTGCCGTTTAGACACGTTCCATCAATAGTTGGGCACGTTCAATCAATAGCAGGGTTATAGCAGTTTCCGTGAAGAGGGAGCAGGCAGAAGGCGCGACCGTGTGAGGGGTGGGCGTCGGTCGCCCACAGGCGCACAGATCACGCCCGCGCCCACCCTTGGGCTTGCGCCCCTGTTCATCCACCTGACAGCCGCTATAAATGACATGAAGCAATTAACCGTTAATCTCTTCGGAAAGTTTAGCGCCAGATGCGATGAACAATCGTTAGACGGTCTTGATTCCTCCAAGGTGCAGGAATTCTTCTGTTACCTTTTGCTCTATCGGAATCGCCCGCACGCACGGGAAGCGCTGGCCGGCATGTTGTGGGGTGACGGTTCGACCACGGCGCAGACCAAGAAATATCTGCGGCAGGCATTGTGGCAATTGCAGAGCGCGTTGGACTCTGAACAATACTTCTCAGGCAGCCCCGTGCTGCTCATCGAGGCTGACTGGATTCAGCTTAACCCGAAAGCCGATCTATGGCTTGACGTTGAAACGTTTGAGCAAGCCTTCACACTTGTCCAGGGGAAATCGGTGCAGAGCCTTGATGCTCAAGGAGTGGAGAGCGTGCGCCGGGCGGTTCAACTCTATCAGGGAGACCTGCTTGAAGGCGTGTACCAGGATTGGTGCATTTACGAACGCGAGCGATTGCAGAACATCTACCTCGCGCTGCTCGACAAGCTGACCGTATATTGCGAGATCAACCAAGAGTATGAAGCAGGCCTCGCTTATGCGCTGCTTACTCTGCGCTATGACCGAGCGCGTGAACGCACGCATCGAAGGCTGATGCGTTTGCATTACTTGGCAGGCGACCGGAGCACGGCGCTGCGTCAGTATGAGCGTTGTGTCGCGGCTCTCGCAGAAGAACTGGGCGTTAAGCCGGACAAACGAACCCTCTGGCTTTACGAGCAGATCTGTCAAGACTGTTTGGATAGTCCCGCCCCACCGCCAACCAAAACTAAAACAGGCGTACCGATTGAGCCGGCTGTCAATTCACTGACTGATGTGATTAGCCGTCTCAAACATTTACAAACCATCCTGTTAGACGTTCAACGCCAAGTTCAACAAGAGATCGAAACGGCTGAAATAGTCTTAAATCGCTGACATCATCTTCCACCTAACAACCCTGACCGAACCGCACTCCGGAATAAATTCTCACTTCGAGACGCGGCGACAGACGATCAAAAGACGCTCCGAGATTTCGCGTGTGTCATTCTTTTAATCACCCTCGATTGTTTGATCGTCAATAGGTTCGCTTCACAGTGAACGCGACTTGGGTTTTCACTAACGCCACGACGGAGCAGGCAATGGGCGTCCAGCGCTCAAGCATCCACTCGTTCATCGTCAAGATTTGGCTTGAGGAAGAGACCGACAAATCGCACCCGGGAACTTGGCGCGGGCATATCACCCACGTCCCCAGCGGAGAACGAAGCCATTTAAAAAATTTAGATGAGATCACAGATTTCATCGGAACTTTCTTGCAGGGGATGGGAATTCAACTCGGTAAATGCTGGCGAGTGAAGCGGTGGTTGAACCGCTTCAAGTACAACGCAACGCATATGCTTTAGCGCGGGCGAGGATTAAGCGCCCTGCTTTGATAGAGGAGGTCACAAGAGGTGGCGGGCTTTGCCGGAATCGCGGCGGCGGGTAAGAGTATTGAGAGATTGCTTAATGCTTGCTTCGCCGAAGATGAGCCGGTTCCCGGCAAGAGAACCCGCGCGGTGTTAGCGCGCACAGGGGATTTTGAAGAATCAAA
Source organism: Pyrinomonadaceae bacterium (assembly GCA_013812565.1). Lineage (GTDB taxonomy): Bacteria > Acidobacteriota > Blastocatellia > Pyrinomonadales > Pyrinomonadaceae > JACCTF01. The sequence goes on from JACCTF010000742.1 coordinate 2,548, forward strand.
CAGAGCATCCGGCATTGGGTCGCCCGCCGTGTCTATCTTCCTTTACCGAGTCGATTTTAATAAGACCATGCGCGCGGCATGGTCGGCGGTCGGCAGCCAGGATGGAAGGTCTCATCTCGCGGTTGATCTGCATTTTTTGCTGACGCCGTGGGCCGAGAATGCTGAGTTCGAGCATCGCATTCTTGGCAAAGTTTTGCAGTGCATTGAGACGAAGCCCGTGCTCAGCGGACCGCTGCTTCACCCATCCACCGATTGGGCACCGAATGAATCTCTGCAACTGGTTGCAGAGGACGTTTCGACCGAGGCGATTATGCGGACGTTTGATTCGCTACCGACCGACTATCGCTTGAGCGTTCCCTACATCGCCCGGCTCGTGCGCATTGACGGGCCGCGCGCTTCGATTGATGTGCCGGTGACGACGGCCATTACAGGGACTGCGGCAGGTCTCACGGTATGAACCATTTTCTGAACAATTCGTTTGTGGAAAGCGTACAGCATCTGGCGCTAGGGCTGGAGCCTATTGATGCCGGACGGCGCACGCGCATCGCGCATCCAATCGAAATTGCATTCGACAAAACTCCATTGGGTCTGCCTTCGATTGCAATTGCGTTTGCAATCGAACGCCACGATTCGTGTCTGCACGCCGTGCGCTACCAACCGGGAGTTGCCAACCAAGTCGATCTGCGTTTCTTCGATGCGGCACGGCGGTTCGTCCCACGGCGCTTGCGCATTCCCGTGCTCACATTGGCCGCGGCGGAATCTCAAGCTTTTACATTTCGCGTGCGCCGCCCGGTGCTCTTTCCCGGCGCGGCCTACGATACAAGTGAGACAGCAACTGGACTGCGTGGGCGCGTGCTACGCAACAATCAGCCGATGCGGTGGGCGCGCGTCGAAGCCACACTTCCCGGCAACGGAGTGGTGGTCGGTCGCGCTCACGGCGATGATCGCGGAGAGTTTCTCTTGTTGATCGATTCAGGGGCGAGCACGATTGGAGATTTAGAAAATCCTCTGCCTATCAACGTCACGGTCTCCGGTCCCGGTGTCATGCCGAGTCCGGCCACACCGGATTTGCCTGGTCTTGACCCGCTCTGGGATTTACCGCTTGAGGTGGCTTCGGCCCCCGGCGCGAATGATCCGGTGTCGGCGGGTGAAGCGCTTCCCGCAAACTACACCGCAACCAACACCCGGCTTGTCGATTTTACCTTGGGGAAACTCCGCAGCCATGCGGGGGATTTTGTGATTTAACCGCGCCTCAGCGCGCAGAAAAAGGAGCCGCTCGATGCCCGAATACTTGGCACCAGGAGTTTATGTAGAGGAGGTCAGCTTTCGCTCAAAATCCATCGAAGGGGTTTCCACCAGCACGACCGGTTTTGCCGGGATGGCCGGTTATGGCCCGGTGCAGTACGCGGGCGGCCCTACGACAACCGAGCCTCGGCTGATCACCAGCTTCACCGATTACGAGCGGGTCTACGGCGGGTTGACCTCGCTGGCCGTTGGCCCGGCAGGGGCTGATGAACGCCTCTGTTACCTGGCCCACGCCGCCCGCGCCTTCTTCGATAACGGCGGTAAGCGGCTCTACATCTCGCGCGTCTTTGTGCCGCGTGAACCGGCAGTGGGCACGTTCGATTTCGGCCTCGCCGGTCGCAGCATCCCGGTTACTGACATCACTGCGACGTGGAGAGCGCGCTGGCCCGGTAAATTCGGCAACGTCCTTGTCGAAACAAAGATCGTGCGAAGTAAGAACCTCGCCTTTCAACACGACACGTTCGGCACGCAGGTTCGACGCGCGCGCGCCGGTGCGGTCGTCGAGATATTAGCCGCGGGCACGACTCCGCTGCCCGACGGCAATGATGCGCTCAATGCCGCTAACCTCGCCGTGGTAGAAGTGGACATTGACGGCAAGCAGAGTTTTGTCAATGACACCGGACCCAAGCCGGTTGGCCCGACCGACATTATCCAGCTCGTCGAAACGCAGGTCGTCGTCAGGATTAATACGGAGCGCACAGACGTTTACGATGAACTCGGTGCCCACCCTGGGCAGAAGCGCTACATCGGCAAAATACTTCAGCGGGATGACCCGGAGGATGAGAACGCCGTGGTGTGGCTTGACTGGGACCCCACCACGTCAGGCGATACGGCTCCGAAGTTCTTGCCCGCACGGTTGATGATCGCGCTACAGGGAAATCCAAATCCTCGATTGAGCGGCGGCCACGACGGATTAATGGCTACGCCGGACGACCTCAAAGGAAAACCAGCCGACCTCGATAACGCCCTCGTCAAAGCCACCGGCCTCGAAGCTCTCGGTGAGATTGATGACATCGCGATTGTCGCGCTTCCCGACGGAGGCACTTATGAGGGCGATGTCGACTCGTGCGCGCAGGCCGCGGATCGTTTGATCAGCCATGCGGAACGCTTGAAGTACCGCATCGCCGTGGTCGATGCTCCCGAAGGCAGCTCGATGAACGAGATCCGCGCGTTTCGCGGAAGGTTCGATAGCAAGTATGCCGCGCTCTATCACTCGTGGATCGAAATCCTCGACCCGACCGAACGCGCCAGCCAGGGAGCGCCTCCGCGCAGATTGCGTCTGCCACCTTCCGGGTTCGTCACCGGAATCTACGCGCGCAGCGACATCGAACGCGGAGTTCATAAGGCTCCAGCCAACGAAGTGGTGCGCGGCCTGACACGGTTTGAAGTCAACATCAACAAAGAGCGGCAGGATGTACTTAACCCGGAGGGGATCAACGCGCTGCGCTTCTTCGAGGGACGCGGCAATCGTGTGTGGGGCGCACGCACCATGAGTTCTGATCCGGAGTGGAAATACGTCAACGTCCGCCGCCTCTTTATCTATATCGAGCACTCGATTGATCGAGGATCGCAGTATGCAGTCTTCGAGCCGAATAACCCGCGGCTGTGGGCGAACGTTCGCCAGTCGGTGGAGGATTTTCTGCTCGTCCTGTGGAAGGATGGCGCGCTGCTCGGCGACAAACCGGAGGATGCCTTCTTCGTGCGCTGCGACCGCACCACGATGACGCAGAACGACCTCGATAACGGGCGGCTTATCTGCCTGATCGGTGTCGCCCCGACCAAGCCGGCGGAATTCGTCATCTTCCGCATCGGCCAGTTCACGGCAGACTCGAAGATTTAACTGGGAGAAAATCATGCCGACATTTCGCGACAATCCATACAGTGCATTCAACTACATCGTTTCCCTTGGCGGTGCACAGGGCGATGGTTCCGAGGGAACTATCATCGGCGGTTTCTCCGATGTGAGCGGAATCGGGCTGGAAGTTAACTACTCCGAATACCGCAACGGCAACGAGAAGTTCAACACGGTTCGAAAAATATCGAACACACACAAGGTGGACGACGTCACGCTCAAGCGCGGACTTGTGGGATCAGACGATCTTTTCGCGTGGATCAAAACTGTTCGGGACGGCACGGCTGAACGACGGCAGATTACCATTACGCTGCTCGACGAAGCACGGCAGGCCGTCGCCATCTGGGTGCTGCGCAACGCTCAACCCAAGAAATGGACTGGCCCAACGCTGGCGGCCAAAGGCGGCGGCGAAGTGGCGATGGAGGAACTAAGCCTCGTCGCCGAAGGGATTGATTACAAGTAAACGATGGTTCTGCTTTCTCCCATTCGGCTGGGCGCTCCGGGAATCTATCCGTACCCGGAAGTTCCGCTGCGCGCTCTGAGCGGTGTGCGCATGGATGTCTGCGCCTTCGTCGGTGTCGCGCCGCGCGGCCCGGCACGGGTTCCCGTCGTGAATGAAAAATGGCTGGACGACCGGCCCTGCGTTGAACCAGAGCGACCGAGGAGTCGCACGGTCGCCCAGGCCGTAGAGAGCTTCGATGAGTATCGTAATTTATATGGCGCGTTCGAGGGGCCGGGGCTTCTGCCTTATGCCGTGGCCGCCTTCTTCGAGCAGGGCGGACGGCGGGCTTATATCGCTCGCATCGTTCCAGATTACAACGACCCGCCAGCGAACAGCGGCGGAGTGGCAAAAGGAAATGTGCCGGGAGTCCAGACGACCGCAGGCCCGCTTCTGCTGTGTGCGCGCAATGAGGGAAGGTGGGGCAACCGGCTTCGCGCTTCGCTGGAATTCTCTGTGCGTCCGTTGAGCTTTGAGAGAAGCACAGCTACCGGCTTGACGTTGGGAGCCGATGTTGACTTGCCGTCAGGTGCGTTGTTGCGGATCACTCTGCCGTCAGGCGCGCGCATACTGCGCTTCATCGCGAATGTGATTGAAGAAGGACGCGCTGAGACGGCAGGCACTATTCTGCAAGCCACGTTTGATCAACCCTCCGGCGCGATTCCTGAAGCGGTGGAAGTGGTGGAGGGCCGGCTGCACTTAGATGACGGAGAGGGTCGCGCCGAACGTCACGAGCGGCTCGGATTATCTTCTCTGCATCCGCGTTGGATGGCGACGGTGCTCTGCTATGAATCTCAACTGATCTTTCCAGATTCAACCTGGATCGACGCAGATATTTTGCCGGATAACCCGGACTTGGTGGTTGACACGCCGCCGACATTACCACTGTGTGAGGACGGGACGCCTTCACAGTTTTGTGATGGCGAAGATCGCTACGCCGACATCACGCCCGAAGACTTCTTCGATTCGTCCTGGACGCTTGGCGATGACGAACCCGGCAGCGGCATCCACGCGCTCACTCAGCTCTCCGATCTATCGCTTCTGGTTGTGCCCGACCTCTACTCGCCCGGACCGCTTACGCCCACCGAATCAATCTTCGACCCTATCTCGCTGGCTGGTCCTGACTTCGAGCGCTGTGTGGACGTGCTGCCAAAGAATCCGATGCAGGGGAAGAATTCTGTATCAGATTTGGAGGGACTGCGGCTCGACCCGCGACTCCCGGATGATCTACTTCGGATCGCAGGGCTACAAACAGACCTCGTGAAGTTCGCCGAGCAGATGAGTTCATTTGTCGCGCTGCTGGACGTGCCGCCGGGTCTGAACCAACGAAAGATTCTCGCTTGGCGCGCTCCATTCAGTTCTTCGTATGCGGCTGCTTACCACCCCTGGCTGACGGTGGCGCGACGTGATGACCAACGTGACACGTTAATCCGTGTGCCGCCGTCGGCAGTGGCAGCAGGGATCATCGCTCGCCAGGAGCTTGCATCCGGCGTACAGCATGGGCCAGCGAACGTGATCGCCGCTGAGATTGTGAGCTTGGATGATGCGGTCTCGCCCGCACGCCACGATGAACTGCATCAGCTCGGCATCAACGTCTACTTACGAGAACGCGATGGGATTCGGTTGACCGCCGCTCGCACACTGAGCCGCGATCCGGCTTACCGACAGTTAAGCGTGCGCCGGTTGATGGTGATGCTGCGTCGCACACTCGAACAGAAAACCCAGTGGATCGTCTTCGAGCCTAACAATAGTTCACTGCGCTCCGAGGTTCGTCACCTGCTCGCGGGCTACTTGCGTCAACTGTTTCAAGCCGGAGCGTTTAGGGGAGCAACCGAAGAAGAAGCCTTCTTTGTGCGGTGCGACGAGACGCTCAACCCGCAGCGCATCATCGATGCCGGGCAGCTCATTACAGAGGTCGGCGTCGCACCGGCGGAGCCGCTGGAATTCATCGTGCTGCGGCTCTCGCATGATGGTGATGGAACGCTCACCGTGAAGGAGTAGTGGATGGTCGATACGCTGCTTCGCTCGTTTCGCTTTCAGGTCAAGCTGCGCAAAAGCGCGGTCGCCGCATCAGGAGCGCAGTCGCCAACGAATTCGCCAAGCGGCGCGGCGCTCGGTGATGGAGCCTTTCAGGAATGTAGCGGCTTGGAAGTGGAGATGGATGTTCAGGAGTATTTGGAGGGTGGTCGCAACGATGGTGTGATCCGCCGCGTTGGTAGAGCCAAGTACACCAATATTGTGCTGAAGCGGGGAATGTTTTATGGCGACACGGGCGGGGTGAACCGTGATCTCTGGCATTGGCTGCAGAGCGTGGTGGCAGGCGTGCGTCCGGTAGCTCGCTATGACGGGATCATCGAGGTAATGAGTGTGGGCGACACGACGGCGGCCGTGTGGGTGTTTGATCGTGGACTACCAGCCAAGATTCGCGGGCCTGAGCTGAATGCTAAAACGGGAGAGATTGCGATTGAAGAGTTGCATATCGCCCATGAGGGATTACGACTAGCAGGGTTATAAAGATGAGCGTACTGGAGAAAGCTACACTACAAGAAATTAAAAGCGATGAGACGGCCGCGCCGCTCGGCGAGCCGATACCTGTTCAATTCAACCCGACGACGCTGCGTTTGCAAATCAGCAATACCACCGAGGGAGGCGAGTCGCGTGGCCGACAAGCCAGGCAATATATTGGGTCGAGCTCCACTTCGCTCACCCTCGATCTGGTGTTTGATACAGCCGATGAAGGCACGACCGATGCGCCGCGTTCGGTGCGCGAGAAGACGGATGTAGTCCAGAAATTCGTCGTGCCCAAAGGTGAAGGCCAGAACAAGCAGGCTCCGCCGAAGCTCCGTTTTCAGTGGGGTACGCTGATCGTCGAAGGCGTGGTCGAGAGCATCACCATCGACTTGGACCACTTCGCCGCGAACGGCACTCCGCTCCGGGCGAAAGTCGGGTTGGCGATCAAGGAGCAGGACAGTAAGTATCAATTTTTGAAGACAGGGCCGGGAGCCAACCGAGCGGGAAATGCCCCCGCGCCCGGCCAGGCTTCTTCGGCGAGCGTCGGGGCCGGCGCTTCCGCCGGCTTCGGGGTTTCCGCTCAATTTGGAGCTTCCGCCCAGTTCGGCGCTTCTGCCAGTTTCGGCGCTTCGGCGCAGTTCGGTGCCTCGGCACAGTTCGCCGCCGCCATCGGTGGAGAAAGCTCGGCCGAGTTTGCGGCGCGCGTCGGTCTTGATCCGGCGGCCTGGCGTGGTCTGGAGATCAGCTCCGGCAGTAGCCTTTCGCTCGAAGCCGGTCTCGAAGTCGGCTTCAATGCGAACTTGAGTGTGAACGCCGGGATTGGCGTGACCGTCGGGATTGAAGCGGGAGCTTCGGGTTCGCTTGAGGCCTCATTCGGTTTGGAGGCGAGTGGCGGTGTCACGGCGGTGGTCGGAGTGGGAAGCGGGGCAGGGATCGCGGCTGGCTTCGCGCTCTCCGCGGCCGGCGGCGTGAGCGCGGCGGCGGAGTCGGTTCAGATTCTTAAAAGCCAGAATGCCGAGCGACAATCGCGGCAGGCATTCGGCGCTCCATCAATCGTTTCATCACCCGGAATACAAGCTGCTTCAAGCGTCGATTCTCCAACGACTTCACGCCGTTTAACGAGTGTCGTGGGCGCTTCAACCGCGTTTGCTGCAACCAGCGTCGGCAGCTCGCAACGGCCTGCTCTGCCCGATCAGCCACGCCCTGCGCTCAACCGCACCGGCCTTCCTTCGCTCGCCGCACAGCAAGCCGCTAATCCTGCTCCCGCTCCGCCACGCCACGATCCGCGCTCCGCTTCCTTCGGCTTCGGCGTGCCGCTTCGTTCCACCGTCGGCGGGGCCGCCGACCTTCACAACGGATCGATACAGAACCGCGTTGCGCTTCGGTCGCAGGTTAGAACCAGCACCGTTCCACCCGCCACTACCGACCCGACCACATCGCCTTGGGTGTCACTCCCGGTCAGGGATAGATCACGCGACACCGCCGATCAGATTCAAGTCCAGCACAGACCCGCGCGACCCTGTGGCTGCGCGGGTTCGTGTCGGCATCGAGGAGGACGAAGATGACCGTTCATGTCGATAGCATAACTTCCGAGGTGATTCCTGAGCCGGAGCCCTCCGCCGAGGGTGATGTCGAAAGTACAAAGTGGGAGGAACTGGAACGGCTTCGCGGAACATACTCTCGCATGACTAGGGATCAACGCCGGACAGCAGCCGAGGGTTTTGATGACTGAAGCGTTGTTCACATCATCAGCCCCGGTTTTTGAAGTTGAGGGCGAGACGAAGGGGGAACTGGCGCGCGACCTGCTGCGCCTTGAGATTGGTGAAACGACGGCCGGGCTGAAGACGCTCTGCGCCAGATTTCTCGCACATGGCCCGCGCGCTGATTGGCCCCAGGAGACGCAACTCTACCTCGACGGAGCGCTCCTGGATTTCGGTAAGCAAGTCAACGTCTCCATTGGCCCGGGGGGAGAAGCGCGAAACCTCTTTCGCGGTTTCATCAGCGGGCTGGAGGCCGTCTTTCAAGAGAGCCATGAACCGGAAGTAGTCTTGTTCGCTGAAGACAAATTGATGAAGCTGCGGATGACGCATCGGATGAAAACCTACGAGAACATGACGGACGCAGAGATCGCCGAATCAATCGCCTCTGAGCACGGATTGGCCGCGCAAGTGGATGCCGACGGGCCAACCTATGATGTGGTCCAGCAGTGGAATATGAGCGACCTCGCTTTCCTGCGCGAGCGCGCCGGGTTGATCCAGGCCGAAGTTTGGTTCGAATCTGACGCTTTACATTTCAAGACTCGCGATAAACGCACCGCAACGGAACTGACTCTTGTCCAAGGC